>CAZPRA010000010.1:0-20444 GCA_964588975.1 uncultured Oscillospiraceae bacterium
TTGTCGCCGCAGAACGGGCGAAGGCCGAAAAATACGAGAGCCTCATCCGTCAGCTAAACGAGAGCGAAGAACGCCTGAAAATGTTATAATTGTTCCAAAAACGGCCTCCGGCATCCGGAGGTCGTTTTTTCGAAGTTCATGAAATTTTTTCATTTTCTCCTTTATTTCTCTGCGCCTTTGGTGTATAATTTATAAGGAGTAGCTTGAAGATTTGCAGAGGGAAGGAATTGCCAATGGAAGAAAAACGGGAAAAGTTGGAAAAGGTAGAAAAGGTAGAAAAGGTAGAAAAAGTTGAAAAAACAGGAAAAGTAGAAAAACAGGGCGCTTTATATGACCTGTATTCCTTGATGCATGACCTTGTTTATATTCTGGCCGGAATTACGCTGGTTTTTGTTTTTTGCGTCCGACTTGTGGGCGTCAACGGAAATTCCATGGTGCCCACGCTCCAAAACGCGGATTATCTTGCCCTGCAAAGCAACGTCATCATGGGCGATTTGGAATATGGCGATATCATCGTTGCGCGAAAACTGTCGTTTCGCGAAGGTGAGCCGATCGTCAAGCGCGTGATCGCCACGGAAGGGCAAAAAGTTTCCATTTTGCGGGACACGGATGGCGTCATCCGGGTGTATGTTGACGGCGTTGCGCTGCAAGAGGACTATATCAACGGGGAAATGATCGAGCTTTACCGCCTGCCGATTGAGGTGACGGTCGAAAAAGATCACATTTTCGTCATGGGTGATAACCGCAATGGCTCTTCTGACAGCCGCAGCAGCGAGCTGGGGCAAATTCACGTTGACGAGGTTTTGGGCAAGGTGCTCTTTATTGTCTTTCCCGGCAAAGACTCCGTCAGCGGTCAGCGCGACTTCAGCCGTATCGGTAAGGTGTCATGATGGATGACAGAATGAACATTCAGTGGTATCCCGGCCACATGACCAAGACCCGGCGGAAGATGGAAGAAGATTTGAAGCTGGTCGATGCGGTTTGCGAGCTGGTCGATGCCCGTATCCCCATGTCCAGCCGCAACCCCGATATTGACGCCATCTGCGGCACGAAGCCCCGCATGGTCATTCTCAACCGCGTGGATCTGGCAGACCCCGCCGCAACGGATGCTTGGGCGGCCTATTGGCGCGCACAGGGCTGCGCCGTGGTCAAGACGGACTGCAAGAGCCGTAAGGGAATAGACCGCTTCGTTCCTGCCGTCCGTGAGCTTTTAAAAGATAAGCTGGAGCGCTACGCCGAGCGTGGCTTTGCAAACAAACCCCTGAAGCTGATGATCGTCGGAATTCCGAACGTGGGAAAATCCACCTTCATCAATCAGGTCTCCGGCAAAAAAGGCGCAAAGGCAGAGAACCGACCGGGCGTGACCCGTGGCAAGCAGTGGGTCACGGTGGATCGGGGACTGCTGCTTTTGGACACACCGGGAATTTTGTGGCCGAAATTTGACGACGAGGAAGTCGGCAGACGGCTGGCCTATACCGGCGCGGTCAAGGATGACATTCTTGACACGGAAACACTGGCCTGTCACCTGATCAAAATGCTCTGGAGCAGATACCCGGCCGCTTTGGAAAGCCGGTATAAGCTCTCGCTTTCTCCGGACGCCGACGGCTATGAGCTGCTCACGCAGGCCGGAAAAAACCGGGGCTTTCTTCTCTCGCGCGGTGAAATCGACACGGAGCGCATGGCTCGCGTACTTTTGGAGGAATACCGAAGCTGCCGGATTGGCCGCTTCACTCTGGAGGATCCGCCCGATGGAATATGAACTGATACGCGAGATTTTTAATCAATGCAGCAACAATCAAATGCGTGACGTTTTCGTCAGCGAGGTCACAACGCCAGACCCGGACGAAATCGTCAAAACCTACTGCACCGGGAAAAGCTGCACCGTGACGAAAGAAGTCCGGGACGATGGAGTGATCGTTTATGACCTTCTGACGGACGGCCTGCGTCAGCGCCTGAGCTTTACCCCGAATTAGGAGCAAACAATGGAATTGTGGAAATTTGAGCATGAGGCCTTGGCTGATGGTTATGCCCCGCTGATTTGCGGCGTTGACGAGGCCGGACGGGGCCCACTGGCAGGCCCAGTCTGTGCCGCAGCGGTCATTTTGCCCATGGATTTGGAAATCGAGGGCTTGAACGACTCGAAAAAGCTTACGGAAAGGCGCCGCGAAGCACTTTATGATATCATTTTGAGCAAGGCTGTGGCCTATGGCATTGCCTTTGCAAGCGAGAAGGAGATCGACGAGATCAATATTTTGAAGGCGACCTTTTTGGCCATGCGCCGTGCGGTCGAACAGTTAAAGACAAAGCCCTCTCTGGTTTTAGTGGACGGAAACCGTGCGCCTGAGCTTGGGGAGCTTCCGGTCAAGACAATCGTCAAGGGAGACAGCCTCAGCGCCAATATCGCCGCTGCTTCCATTTTGGCCAAGGTCACGCGTGACCGCCTGATGGTGGAGCTGGACGGGACATATCCGCAATATGGTTTTTCTATCCATAAGGGCTACGGCACTAAGGCACATTACGCGGCATTGATGGAGCACGGCCTGTGCCCGATCCACCGCCGCAGCTTTCTGAAAAAGCTCTATGGCGACTGATCTTTTAGGCCGCTGGGGAGAGAGCGTGGCGGCAAAGTTCCTGCGCAAATGCGGGTACGAGCTTCTCGGTGCCAACTATCGCTGCCGCATGGGAGAGATCGACCTGATCGCGGAAAAGGACGGCTTTTTGGCTTTTGTTGAGGTCAAGCTTCGCAAAAGCGGCGACTTTGCCGAGGCACTGGAATATGTGGATCAGCGCAAGCAGCGCAGAATTCGCAGCACGGCGGAATTTTACCTGATGCAGCATCCGCTGGAAAACCTTCAGCCCCGCTTTGACGTGATCGAGATTTATGCGCCCGAGGGCGTAAAGACAAAAACGCCCAGAATTCACCATCTGGAGGACGCGTTTTCATGAATATTCCTGTCTTTGACGCACACTGCGACACGGCCTTTGAGCTGTGGTACCGGCAGGAAACGCTGGAGCGAAACACCTGCCATATAGACCTGGAAAAGGCCGGAGAATTTTCTGCCTACACCCAGATCTTTGCTTTTTGCTCTCTGGCAGGTGAAGCGCTCTGCCCGGGCATTTTAAGCACCCGGGACTATTTGACAAAGCCGCTTGAATATTTCCTTGCAGAGCTTAAAAAGCATCCGGAACGTATTGCTGCGGCTTCCTGCATTCAGGAGGCAACGCGCCTGAACGCAGAAGGAAAGCACGCGGCGCTGTTTTCTCTGGAGGGTGCCGAGGTCATAGACTGCGACCCCGGAAAGCTTGAGGCGCTTTTTGCGCAGGGTTTTGTGATGGGCACCCTGACATGGAACGCGGACAACGCACTTGCCGGTTGGCACGGCTCGGACGCCAGACTAACGGCAGCCGGGCGCGATTTTGTTGCACAGGCGCAGCGCTTGGGTATGGCGATCGATGTGAGCCATCTTTCCGAAAAATCCTTCTGGGATTTGATTTCTGTGACAAAAAAGCCCATTCTGGCCAGCCATTCCAACTGCCGCGCACTCTGCGACGTCAGCCGCAATCTGACGGATGACCAGCTTCGCGCCATTCGCGATACGGATGGCGTGGTGGGACTCAATTTATTTGTGCCGTTTTTGGGCGAAAATGCGGATTTTTTCACTGTTTTGCGGCATTTGGAGCATCTTTTGGAGCTTTGCGGCGAAACGCACGTGGTGCTCGGCGGCGATTTGGACGGCTGCGACGAGCTCCCACGGGGCTTTTCAAACGTTGGTTCTTATCGGGAACTTTACCGGTTTTTACACGAACGCGGCTTTTCGGAGTGCTTGCTTCGCCGCGTTTTTTATGACAATCTGATGGAATTTTTGCGCAAAGAGGTGGCCTGATGGCGCTGTATGCAATCGGAGATTTGCACCTGTCCCTGTCTGCGGACAAGCCAATGGACGTGTTCGGCGGTGCATGGCGGGGTTATGTGGAAAAACTGCAGGACGGCTTGAGCGTCATCACTCCGGAGGACACCACGCTCCTTTTGGGCGATTTGTCATGGGCACTGGATATGGACGGTGCGCAGGCTGATTTTGCCTTTATCAACGCCATTCCCGGCAGAAAGATTATTCTCAAAGGCAATCACGATTATTGGTGGACAACGGCGACGAAGTTCTACAAATTCTGCCAGCAAAATGACTTTGAAGATCTGTTCATCCTGAACAACAACTGCTATTTTTATGAGGATGTGGCACTGTGCGGCACGCGGGGCTGGTTTTTTGAGGAGGATGCTGCGCTTGGCAGCCATAACGACAAGGTATTCAAACGGGAACTCATCCGGCTGGAAACCTCTCTGAAGGCCGCCGGTGATGCGGAAAAATATTGTTTTTTGCACTATCCGCCGCGATATCGGGGCTATGAGTGCCCGGAGATCTTGAAGCTCCTGAAGGACTATGGCGTGAGCCTTTGCTGCTATGGACATCTGCACAGCGACAGCCACAAGCTTGCCATCGAAGGCGTGCATGACGGCGTTGATTTTCACCTCTGCTCGGCAGATTTTTTACAATTTCGACCCATGCGCATAAAATAGAACTTGTATTTTGCTTGAATATCTGCTAAAATATATCGGCTAACTGTAAAATGCGTGCCTCAGGCGCGAAATTTAGGAGGAAATAACAAATGAATGTAACAGGCGTAGAGAAGCAGACCGGCAAGGCCAGCATCACGGTTCAAATCGCCCGCAACGAAATCGAGCCCGCAATCAACCGGGTTTATTTGAAGGCGCGCAAGGATATCATCATGCCCGGCTTCCGCAAGGGTAAGGTGCCCCGCATGGTCATCGAGGCCGCTTATGGCAAGAATGTTTTTCTGGAGGACGCTTTGGAAGAAATGTTCTCCGATATTTATAAGGATTGCGTCCTGTCCAACGAGGAACTTAAGCCCGTTGGCAGACCTGCCGTTTCCACTCTGGATGTTGCCGAAAATGGTGATGTGACCCTGACGATCGACACCGATCTCTATCCCGAAGTCACACTGGGTCAGTATAAGGGCCTTGAGATCGAAAAGGCCGAGGCCACTGTTTCTCAGGAAGAAATTGACAACGAGCTTTCCCGCAAGGCAAGAAGCGTTGCCAGAATTACGACCGTGGAGCGTCCTGCACAGGACGGTGACACCGCCGTGATCGACTATGAAGGCTTCCGCGACGGCGTTGCTTTCGAAGGCGGTAAGGGCAACGGCCACGAGCTGGTTCTTGGCTCTAACTCCTTTATTCCCGGCTTTGAGGCGCAGGTCGTCGGTATGTCTGCCGGTGAGGAAAAGGATATCGACCTGACCTTCCCCGAGGACTACCACGCAAAGGAACTGGCCGGTGCGGCTGTTACCTTTAAGGTTAAGCTGCATGAGGTCAAGGAGACGGTCATTCCCGAGCTGGATGACGAGTTTGTCAAGGATGTTTCCGAATTCGACACCATGGACGAGCTTCGCGCCGACATTGAAAAGACGATTTTGGAAGAAAAACAGTCCGGCATCGACCGCGCGTTTGAAAATGCCGCCGTTGAGAAGGCCACTGCCAACATGACCGCTGAGATCCCCGAGAGCATGATCGAGGAAGAACTGGAGCGCCAGATGGAGCGCATGGACTACAGTCTGCGTTCTCAGGGCGCCTCTCTGGAGGCTTATGCCCAGATGCTTGGCGGCAGCATGGACACCGTGAAAAACAGCCTTCGCCCCAACGCTGAGTCCGTGGTGAGAACCAACGTGATGCTGGACGCCGTGGTCGACGCGGAGAAGATCGAAGTCACGCCCGAGGAATGCGAGGAGGAATATGCCAAGCTTGCTGAGTCCTATCGCCTCGATGTGGAGAAGGTCAAGGAGATCATGGATTTAAAGGAGCTGACGGGTGACTTGCAGGTTCGCAAGGCTGCCAAGCTGATTGCCGAAAACGCAGTTGCCATCGCTCCCAAGGCGGAGACGGAAGCCGAGTCGGAAAAGGAATAATCTGTCTGCGCAGCGGTTAGAATGTTTCGAGAAAGGAGCATTGCTATGAGTTTTATCCCTTATGTTGTGGAGCAGACCAGCCGTGGAGAGCGGTCTTATGACATTTTCTCCCGTCTGCTCAATGATCGTATCATTTTTCTGTCCGAAGAAGTGAACGACACCTCTGCCAGCCTCATCGTGGCGCAGATGCTTTATCTGGAGGCACAGGATCCTGAGAAGGATATTCAGTTTTACATTAACAGCCCGGGCGGTTCCGTCACGGCGGGCATGGCCATTTATGACACCATGCAGTATATCAAGTGCGACGTTTCCACCATCTGCGTGGGCATGGCTGCCTCCATGGGCGCGTTCCTTCTCTCATCCGGCACCAAGGGCAAGCGCATCGCCCTGCCCAATGCCGAGATCATGATCCATCAGCCTTCCGGCGGTGCGCAGGGACAGGTGACGGATATCCAGATCCACGCCGAGCGCATTCTTGCCATCAAGAAAAAGCTCAATGAAATCCTTGCGGCCAATACCGGAAAGCCCGTTGAGCAGGTCGCGCTGGACTGTGAGCGAGATCATTTCTTCTCCGCAGAGGAAGCAAAAGAATACGGCATTGTCGATCAGGTCTTTTATCAGAGATAAGAAGGAGAGAGTTCTTTGGCTGAAAAACTAATTCGCTGCTCCTTCTGCGGCAAAACGCAGGCTCAGGTGGATCGCATTATCTCAGGCCCCGATGCGTATATCTGCAATGAATGCGTTGAGCTGTGCTCGTCTCTGATAGGCAGCAATATGTATGACACGCAGGAGGAGCTTCCCACTCCGGAAAAACTGCCCACACCGAAGGAAATCAAGGAATATATGGACGGCTATATCATTGGCCAGGAGGAGGCAAAAATTGCTCTTTCCGTGGCAGTGTATAACCACTATAAGCGCGTCTACTATGGGCAGAGCTCCGACGTGGAGCTGCAAAAGAGCAACATTCTTCTCATCGGGCCGACGGGCTGCGGCAAGACCCTCTTTGCCCAGACGCTTGCCAAAATTCTGGATGTTCCCTTTGCCATTGCCGACGCCACGACCCTGACCGAGGCCGGCTATGTGGGCGAGGATGTTGAAAACATCCTTTTGCGCCTGATTCAGGCGGCTGACTTCGATGTGGAGCTGGCGGAACGCGGCATTATCTATATTGACGAAATGGATAAGATCGCCCGCAAAAGCGAAAATACCTCCATCACCCGCGACGTTTCCGGCGAAGGTGTGCAGCAGGCTCTTTTGAAAATTCTCGAGGGCACGGTTGCCAACGTGCCGCCGCAGGGTGGCCGGAAGCACCCGCAGCAGGAGTTTATCGAAATCGACACGAGCAACATCCTCTTTATCTGCGGCGGTGCTTTTGACGGTCTGGATAAGATCATCGAAAAGCGTGTGGATCGCTCCAGCCTTGGCTTTGGCGCGGAGCTGGTCAGCCGGAAGGAAAAGGATGTGGGTGCCCTTTTTGCACAGGTGCAGCCCCAAGACCTGCTGAAATTCGGCATCATTCCCGAGCTGGTTGGCCGTCTTCCCGTGGTCACCAGCCTCAGCTCTCTGAAGAAGGAGGACCTCATCCGAATTCTCACCGAGCCGAAAAATGCGCTCTGCCGTCAGTACCGCAAGCTTCTTGAAATGGATCACGTCACTCTGGACTTTGAAGAAGGCGCGCTTGAGGCCATCGCCCAGAAAGCCATTGAACGCAAGATTGGCGCCCGTGGTCTTCGTGCGGTTCTCGAGAACGTGATGACCAAAATTATGTATGAAATTCCCTCGGATCCCGGCATTGCAAAGGTGTTGGTTACCCGGGAATGTGTGGAACAAGGTGTTGAGCCGGAGGTCGTCCGCAGTCAGGACAGCCGCCGTGAGCACGCCGGATAAACCAGGGGAGATATTCTCGCCCCTTGGCATGGAGAAGGGGGCACTGGGATCAATGCCCCCTTTTTCCGTATCCTGTGGACAAGCGTCTGCAGAAAGGAGATCCAATGAACGAAATTATCATTTCCGAGAGAGTCCCAATCCTTGCGCTGCGCGGACTGACGGTTTTCCCCAACGCTCTGATGCACTTTGACGTTGGCCGGGAAAAATCCATCCGCGCACTGGACAAGGCTATGTCCAAGGATCAGCGGATCTTTCTTGTGACGCAAAAAGATATCATGAAGGATGACCCGGATTTTTCCGACCTCTACACCGTTGGCACAGTTGCTCACGTGCGTCAGGTCTTGAAAATCCCCGGCGATTCCGTTCGCATTCTGGTTTCCGGCGAATACCGCGCCAGAATTACGGAACCCGCCCGCAACAACCGCTATCTGTGCGCCACGGTGGAGTCCTTGCCTGATTTTGACTATCAGCACGATACTGCAAGGGTGGAAGCGCTCATCCGGCAGTCTGTCCAGCTTTTTGACGAGTTTGCCGACCTTTCTCAGCGGCCGGTGCATGAGGTTATGCTTCGGATGCTCTCCTGCGGTGACCCGGGTCTGGTTGCCGACATGATCGGTCAGGCTGCCACCTTTGCCTTTGAGGAAAAAATGCGTCTGCTTCAGCAGCGCCATCCCGTGCAGCGTTTGGAGCTGGCCAACCGGCTTCTTGCCCGCGAGAATGAAGTGCTGCAAATTGAAAATCAGATTCAGGATCAGACCCAACAGAATATTGAAAAGGGTCAGCGCGACTATTTCCTTCGGGAGCAGATCAAAGTGATCCGCTCCGAGCTTGGCGAACTGGACGACGAGGCGGAAATTGAAGAATATCAGGAAAAAATTCGCAAGCTTTCTGCGCCGGACGAGGTTCGCGAAAAGCTTCAAAAGGAGCTTCAGCGCCTTTCCAAACAGGCTTACGGCTCTGCCGAGTCCTCCGTGATCCGCACCTATCTTGACACTGCTCTGGAGCTTCCGTGGACAAAGCGCAGCCGGGAACGGCTGGATGTGGCTCTGGCCGGAAAAATTCTCAACGAGGATCATTTCGGCCTGGAAAAGGTCAAGGAACGGATTTTGGAGACGCTTGCGGTCAAGCAGCTTGCTCCGCAGCTGCATGGCCAGATCCTCTGCCTTGTGGGGCCTCCCGGCGTTGGCAAAACCTCCATCGCCATGAGCGTTGCCCGGGCACTGAACAGGAAGCTTGCCCGCATTTCTCTGGGTGGCATCCATGACGAGGCCGAGATCAGAGGCCACCGCAAAACCTATATCGGTGCCATGCCCGGCCGGGTCATCACAGCCATTTCGCAGGCCGGCACGCGCAACCCGCTGCTGCTGCTCGACGAAATCGACAAGCTCGGCAGCGACTATCGCGGTGACCCTTCAGCCGCTTTGCTGGAGGTGCTCGATTCGGAGCAGAATTCCACCTTCCGCGACAATTATCTGGAAATTCCCTTTGACCTGAGCGAGTGTATGTTTATCACCACCGCAAATACCACTGATACCATTCCCCGGGCACTGCTCGACCGTATGGAGGTCATTGAGCTAAGCTCCTATACCGACGAGGAAAAGCGCATGATCGCCAAGGAGCATTTGCTGCCCAAACAGCTAAAAAAGCACGGCCTGAAAAAATCTCAGGTACGCGTGAGCGATGACGCCCTGCGTGAGTTGATTTGCTGCTATACCAGAGAATCCGGTGTGCGAAATCTGGAACGTGAAATTGCAAACCTCTGCCGAAAATGCGCCATGCGCTTTGTCACGCAGGAGGATTTAAAGCGCATTTCCGTCACGGGCGAAACGCTCGAGGAGCTTCTCGGCCCGAGGAAGTTCCTGCCGGATAAGCTTCCACCTGCCGACACAGTCGGTCTGGTCACCGGCCTTGCATGGACGTCCGTTGGCGGCGAAGTTCTGGAAGTGGAGTGCAACGTGGTCGAGGGCACCGGCAAACTGAATTTGACCGGCAATCTCGGGGACGTGATGAAGGAATCCGTTCAGGCAGCAATGAGCTATATCCGTTCCAGAGCAAGCGTGCTGCAAATTCCGGAAGATTTTTATAAGACACGTGATATTCATGTGCATTTCCCGGAGGGCGCCATTCCCAAGGACGGCCCTTCTGCCGGTATTACAGTTTGCACGGCCATGGTTTCTGCCTTGACCGGTGCTCCGGTGCGCAGGGACATTGCCATGACGGGCGAGATCTCCATTCGCGGACGGGTTCTGCCCATCGGCGGCCTGAAGGAAAAAACCATGGCCGCTCTGCGGCACGGCATCCGTACGGTCATCATTCCCCGGGAAAACGAAAAGGATTTGCAGCAGATCGACCAGACGGTGCGCAAGTCGCTGAATTTTATCCTTGCCGAGCACGTAGACGCCGTGATCGACGCCACGCTGATTTTACCGCCGCCTGAGCCCAGAGTCAGCGAAGCCTCTGCGGATAAGCTGCCGGTGAATGTGCCGCAAAAGCCGAAGCAAAAGCAAAGGGAGCTGCGCCAATGAACCTGCAAAATGTAGAATTCATCCGTTCCGCAGCCCGTTCGGCGGATTTTATTCACGACAGTCTGCCCAAGATCGCCTTTGCGGGTAAGTCCAATGTGGGCAAATCCTCGGTGCTTAACCGGGTGCTACAGCGGAAAAATTTTGCCCGTGTGGGTCAAAAGCCCGGAAAAACCATTCACATTAATTATTTCAAAATCGATAGAAAAGCCTACTTCGTCGATCTTCCCGGCTATGGCTATGCACAGGTCTCGGCCTCGGAAAAGGAACGCTGGGGCGCACTGATGGAGGCGTATTTTGCTGAAAGTCAGGAAATTGCCCTCGGCGTGATGATCGTCGACGCCCGGCATGAGCCGACGAAGCTTGACTGCGTCATGGCAGAGTTGTTCCGCTCCACCGACTGTCCCTTCGTGGTGGTGGCGAACAAGCTCGATAAGCTGAAAAGCAGCGAAATTGTCCCCAATATGGCACGCATTCGCGCAACGCTCAAGCTCTCTGACGAGACGGAGCTGATTCCGTTTTCCGCTGAAAAGGGAACCGGCAGAGACACGCTGCTTCGTGCGATCATCGCTGCGGCAGAAGGCTGAAGCGTGCAGCAACATTTTTGGAAAGCGTTGGGCCTGATATGGACGAACCGAATTATCATCTCGTTGGCGTAATGCGGACGCAGGACGCCCTTCCTGCGGACTTTGACGGCCCGCTGGATGTGATTTTGCTCCTGCTGAGCAAGAATAAAATAGAAATTCAAGACGTCAGCATTACGGCGATTTTGGAGCAATATCTGGCCTATCTGGACGAAATGAAGCGTCTGGATATGGAAATTGCCAGCGAGTTTATCGCCATGGCTTCTCATCTGATGCTTATTAAAACGAAAATGCTCCTTTCTGCGGCGGAACGTGAGGAAGCAATGTCTGAGATGGAACTGCTCATTCGCTCTCTGGAAGAACGCCAGCGTGCTGACGCCTATGAGCAGATTCGCAAGGCCGCAGACTTCCTCTCCGGGCGTAACGAGATCGGCTGCAACCTCTTTGTCAAGCAGCCGGAGCCTTTTGAACGCGATCGCACTTACCGTTATCGCCACGATAAAAACGACCTTTTGGCCTGTTTTGCGTCGATGGCAGAGCGCAGTGAGCGCAGACTGCCGCCGCCGGTTGCCAATTTTCAGGGCATAGTGGGCGCAGAGCCCTATCCCGTGACAAAAAAAGCCGCGCAGCTTTTGAAAAAACTTCTCATGCGCGGTGTGGCAAAGTTCCGCGAGCTGTTTCGCGGAAGCCGTTCGCGCAGCGAGATCGTCGCCACTTTTCTGGCGGTTCTGGAGCTGTGCAGAACCCATTCCATCCTTCTGGAGGACGGAGAAGTGGGAGATGACCGGGATGTGACGGTGCGGTTTTGCCGTCTGCCGGAGGAAACGATAGATGAGGTAGGTGACGCGGATGGAGCGCTCTGAACTGGAACGGATCATTGAGGCAATTTTATTTGCGGCAGGTGAACCGGTTGAGATCAATCGCATTGCTGCTGCAACCGAACAGGCACCAGAGGCGGTTGAGGATGCGGCAAAGACGCTGATGGACAAGCTTGCCTTTGAGCGTCGCGGCATTCGCGTGCTAAGGCTGGAGCAATCACTCCAGATGTGCTCCTCGGCGGAAATGGCATCCTTCGTGACAAAAACGCTGGAGACCAGAAAGCCTCCCAAGCTTTCCTCCTCACAGTTGGAAACGCTCACCATCGTTGCCTATTATCAGCCTGCAACAAAGGCTTATATTGAGCAGATTCGCGGCGTGGACAGCTCCTATAGCGTGGGTGCTCTGCTGAACAAGCAGCTCATTGAGGAATGCGGACGCCTGAATGTACCCGGCCGCCCCATTCTCTACCGCACCACGGCGGATTTTTTGCGAACTTTCGGCCTCAGCTCGCTCGACGAGCTGCCGGAAATTGAAAAAATGCAGTTCGGCAAACAGGAACTGCTGAATTTGGAACAGGAGGAAACGACCAATGAGTAAAAATGTATCTGAAATTCTTGGCGCATCCATGGCCAAGGTGAGGGACATGGTGGACGCGAACACTGTCGTCGGTGAGCCAATCCAGGTGGGCACGGACGTGACCCTGATCCCAATTTCCAAAATCAGCTTCGGCCTGGCCTCCGGCGGCTCGGATTTTGCATCCAAGGCATCCAACGCAAATTTTGGCGGCGGCACGGGCTGCGGCGTGAAGATCACCCCGGTGGCCATTTTGTCCATTCAAAATGACCGCGTGCGCGTTCTGCCCGTGACGGAGCCTGCCAGCTCTGCCGCAGAGCGTATCATTGAGCAGCTTCCGGAGCTGATTGATCGGCTGACTGCCCTGTTTGAGGAAAAAACAACCCAAAAAGACGAAATTTAACAGGAATTTTTCCAATATCGCCGGAAATGATAGTTCCGGTGATGAAGATGTTTCGACGCATAATCAGGACGGCAGCCGCGCTTTTCGCTACCGTCCTTTTCACATTAAACTCCTTTGCAGCCCCGCGAACCTCTGCCGCAAGCGGCATTTTGATAGATGCCGACACGGGAGAAGTCCTCTGGGAAAACAGTGCCGACAGCCGGGCACTGATTGCCAGCACCACGAAAATCATGACCGCAGTGGTGGTTCTGGAGCGCTGCGATTTGGAGATGGAGTTTCGAATTCCGCCGGAGGCTGTCGGGGTCGAGGGCTCGTCGATGTACCTGACGCAAGGGGAGTGCCTGACCGTTTCTGACCTGCTTTACGGCCTGATGCTCCAATCCGGCAATGACGCTGCGGTGGCGCTTGCGCTTGCCTGCTGCGACAGCGTGCCGGAATTTGTCGCGCTGATGAACCTGAAAGCACAGGAGCTTGACCTTGAAAACACGCATTTTGAAAATCCGAGCGGTCTGGATAGCCAAGGGCATTATTCAAGCGCGCGGGATTTGGCAAAACTGACGCGTTACGCGCTGCAAAACGACGCCTTTCGGCAAATTGTTTCCACGCGGTCAATCCGCTTGGGTGAGCGCTTTTTGACCAACCACAACAAGCTTCTCTGGCGCGTAGACGGCGCCATGGGCGTGAAAACCGGCTATACCCGCGCAGCGGGGCGGACTTTGGTCAGCGCGGCGGAACGAAAGGGCAGACGCCTGATCGCCGTTACCCTTCATGACGGAAACGACTGGCTGGATCATGCAAATTTATATGACTACGGCTTTGCACGTTTTGAAGAACAAACGGCCATTTCTGCCGGTGAGCAGGTTGCTGTTATTCCGAATTTTTCCGGTGGGAATGTGCCCCTCCTGGCCGGAGAGGATTTTATATGGCAGCTTTCTGCCGGTGAAAATCTGCTTGTGGTGCCGCAAAGTCCGAAGCTGGCCTTCGGCACGCATAAAAAGGGGCAAACTGCCGGCTGGGGTGCCGTCTTTTTGGGGCAGCGGCAGCTAGGCACAATCAAATTGCTATGGGGAGAGGATGCCAATGAAGGAACGTATCCAGAAAATCATGTCCGCTCATGGCGTCGCATCCCGACGCGCCTCGGAGGAGATGATCCGTCAGGGACGCGTGCAGGTTAACGGGAAAATTGCGTCTCTTGGCGATTTGGCGGACGCGGAAAGAGACAGGATTTTTGTTGACGGGCGTCTTCTTTCCAAACGCCCGGAGACGGTCTGCCTGATGCTTTATAAGCCCCGGGGCTATGTCACCACCCTTTCTGACGACCTTGGCAGAAAGACTGCTGCCGAGCTGGTGGCGGACTGTCCTTGCCGGGTCTATCCTGTTGGGCGGCTGGACTATCTTTCAGAAGGGCTTTTGCTCTTTACCAACGACGGTGAGCTTGCCAATGCCCTGATGCATCCGTCAAACGGTACGAAAAAGATTTATGAAGTCACCGTTTCTGGCGAGCTTGAGGGTGCGGAGGAACGCCTGTCAAGGCCGATCGTTCTTGACGGCTATGAGATCAAAGCGCCCAAAGTCAGAATTCTTCGCACAGGAAAAGGAAAATTTACGCTGGAAATCACCATCCATGAAGGCCGCAACCGCCAAATTCGCCGGATGTGCGAAGCAGCAGGGCTTAAGGTACTGCGCCTTTGCCGCATTGGAGAGGGTAGCCTGAAGCTGGGAGAGCTTCCGGTTGGCAAATGGCGCTATCTGACGCAGAAGGAATTGCTTGCTTTGCGGGGAGAGGCAGAACGATGAACACGGATTTTTTTGGAAACATAGAGGAAAAACTTCCGGCCTTGTCGCGGGGTCAGAAGAAAATTGCGGAGTACATTTTAAAATCCTATGATAAGGCGGCCTTCCTGACGGCCAATGCGCTTGGCCGGACGGTGCAGGTTTCGGAGTCCACTGTGGTACGCTTTGCCTATGAGCTGGGCTTTGACGGCTATCCGCAAATGCAGAAGGCACTGCAAGAGGTGGTGCTTTCGCGGCTGACTTGTGTGCAGCGCATGGATATGGCGCAGGAACAAATGGCACAGGAGGATGTTTTCGGCACCGTGCTTCAGGGAGACATCGAGCGTCTGCGGCTCAGCGGCGAAGCGCTTGACCGCAAAGCCTTTGACGGCGCCGTCGATGCGCTCATCGCCGCGCGGCGGATCTATGTGCTGGGCGTTCGCTCGTCTGCACCGCTGGCCTCTTTTTTCGCCTACTACTTAAATTATCTTTTTGACGATGTGCGCCTGATCACAAGCGCTTCACAAAGCGAGGCGTTTGAGCGCATTGCCCGCATTGGCCGGGAAGATGTGCTCTTTGGCATCAGTTTTCCGCGCTATTCCACCACTGCGTTACAGGCAATGAACTATGCAAACAGAGCCGGCGCCCGTATCATTGCCCTTTCGGACAGCCCGGCGTCGCCGCTGGCAGATTATGCGGAGTATTTTCTCGAGGCCAGAAGCGATATGGTTTCGCTGGTGGACTCTCTGGTTGCGCCAATGAGCGTGATCAATGCCATTTTGGTGGCACTGGCTGCCAAAAAGCGGGAAGAAACGGCGAGAAATCTTGACCGTTTGGAGGAAATTTGGGATACCTATCATGTCTATGAAAAAATCGGGGAATGAAGTGGTGGTGATCGGCGGCGGTGCTGCCGGTATGATGGCCGCCATTTACGCAGCACGAGAAGGCCGGAACGTGCTGCTGCTGGAGAAAAATGACCGGCTTGGAAAAAAACTTGCCATCACGGGAAAAGGACGCTGCAATGTGACAAACGCTTGCAGTGTGGATGAGGTCATGAAAAACATCCCCCGCAACGGACGCTTTCTCTATAGCGCTCTGAACCGCTTTCCACCTGAGCAGGTGATGGCCTTCTTTGAGGAATTGGGCTGCCCGCTGAAAATCGAGCGGGGCAACCGCGTGTTTCCGTGTTCAGACCGCTCTGCGGATGTGATTTCCGCACTGGAAAGGGAGCTGCGCCGCCTCGGCGTTGCCCGCAGACAGGTTTGCGCGACTGGGCTTTATGCCCCTGACGGCGCGCTGAGCGCTGTGCGCACGGACGCCGGCCCCATCCATTGCTCCTGCGCCATTTTAGCCACCGGCGGCGTATCCTATCCCGCGACCGGCTCGACCGGAGACGGCTATGACTTCTGCCGGGCATTGGGGCACAGCGTAGAAAAGCCTGTCGGTTCGCTTGTTCCGCTTCAGGCCGAAGCGGACTGCGCCCTGATGCAGGGGCTTTCCCTCCGAAACACGGGCTTTAAACTGCTTGACAGCCGTGGCAAGGCCGTCTATCGCGATTTTGGGGAGCTTTTGTTCACCCATTTTGGGCTTTCCGGCCCGATGGCGCTCTCGGCCTCTGCTCACATGAAGGAAGGCATGGAATATACGGCGCTGCTTGATTTAAAGCCCGCGCTGGATGAAGAAAAACTGGACGCCCGCTTTCTGCGGGATTTTGAAAAGTATGCGAACCGTTCCATGGAAAATGCCCTTGCAGACCTTTACCCGCACAGCATGATACCGGTTTTGCTGAAGCGCTGCGAAATCCCGCCGGAGCTTCGCGCAAACGCCTTGACCCGTGCACAGCGCTTGCGGCTTTTGGAGCAGACCAAGCGCTTTCCGGTTCAAATCACGGGCAGACGGCCGGTGGAAGAAGCAATCATCACCCGTGGCGGTGTGAGCGTCAAGGAGGTCGATCCTAAAACCATGGAGTCCAAGCTCGTTTCCGGCCTGCATTTTGCCGGTGAAATTCTGGACTGCGATGCTTACACCGGCGGATTTAATCTGCAAATCGCATGGTCTACTGCATATGCTGCGGCTATGGCCGCAGCAGAGGAAAAGAGCCCTTGCAATTTTTGACACAATGGGCTATAATACCTCAAAGCTTTAGATTTGGAGAAAATCAGATGGAATGTTATTCTGTTGCAATTGACGGCCCTGCCGGTGCCGGGAAAAGCACCATCGCCCGTGCTGCCGCTGCCGCGCTCGGCTTTGTCTATGTGGATACCGGTGCGATCTACCGCACGCTTGCCGTTGGTGTAGAGCGTGCCGGAGTGGACGCCGGAGATGTTGAGGCAGTCGCGGAATTGCTGCCCCGGTTTGCGGTCACGCTTGACTGGCCGGACGACGGACTTCAGCATATGTATCTCAACGGCGAGGATGTGACCGGCCAGATCCGTGAGCCCAAAATTTCTCAGCTCACCTCACGTCTTTCTGCCTTGCCCTGCGTGCGGGATTTTCTGATGGAAACGCAGCGCTGCATTGCAAGAACACGCAGCGTCGTCATGGACGGGCGGGATATCGGAACGGTGGTTCTGCCCGACGCGGCGGTCAAAATTTTCCTTTCCGCATCGCCGGAGGAACGGGCAAAGCGACGCTGGCTGGAGCTGAAAAGCAAGGGCGCTGAGGCTGATTTTCAGGAGGTCTACCGGGAAATGTGCCAGAGAGACGAGCGCGATCAGAGCCGCTTGGTTGCTCCCTTAAAGCCTGCTGATGACGCGCAATTGCTCGATACCTCAAGTCTGACGCTTGAACAGAGCATTGACGCGGTGATTACCATCATTCAAAGGAAGATCAAGTTATGAAGCTGTTTTCTGACAGGCAGTACCGCTTTTTCCGCCGCGTTGCCTCGGTGGTGTTTCGCGTGGTTCATCCCGTTGTGCGTGTTAAGGGCAGACAAAACATCCCTGCGCCGGGTGAGGCCGCGGTGGTCTGCTGCAATCACAGTGCCTTTTCAGACCCCATTTATCTGATCTGTCATGCCCGTCAGCCGGATGCCATGCGAATTCTGGCCAAGCAGGAGCTAATGGGAATTCCTGTGCTTGGCAAGCTCTACTTAAAGCTTGGCGCCATTCCACTTGAGCGCGGAAAGAACGACCTTGCTGCCATGAAAACTGCCATGAAAACGCTTCGCGACGGACGAAAGCTGCTGATTTTCCCCGAGGGAACCCGCATTCGCAAGGGAAAAAAATCCGAGCCCCACAGCGGCGCGGTGCTGCTTTCCGTTCGGACGGGCGCGCCCATTTTGCCCTGTTACTTAACACAAAAGAAACGTTTCTTCGGCCGGATCGATGTTGTTTACGGAGAGCCTTATCTGCCGCAAATCAGCAAGCCAAAACCGGGCAGTGAGGAGCTTAAGGAACTGTCTGCAGAGCTGATGAAGAAGATTTATGCATTGGGGGAACAGGCGTGAAGATAACGGTTGCAAAAAGTGCGGGCTTCTGCTATGGCGTCAATCGCGCGGTCGATATGGTCGAGCAGGCGATCCGCGACGGAAAAAAAGCCGTCACCTTCGGCCCCATTGCCCATAACCGCCATCTTGTTGACCATTTCGCCTCGCTCGGTGTGGCCGAATGTGAGGATGTCGACGCCATCGCGGACGGCTGCGCCGTGATCATCCGCTCTCATGGCGTGCCGAAAAAAGTTTACGAGGCGCTTTTGAGCAGAGGTTTGGAGGTCATCGACGCCACCTGCCCATCCGTCAAGCGAATTCACAAGCTCGTCTCCGCTGCGGAGGAGGAAGGCCGCCAGCCGGTCATCATCGGAACGCCGTCGCACCCCGAAATCGTTGCAATTGCTGGCTGGTGCAAGCACCCATTGGTCTTTCCGGACGAAAATGCGCTTGAAGAATGGCTTCGCGCTGACCCGGAACGCCCCAATTTGCCCCTGACAATGGTGTCTCAGACGACAAGCACGCAAATTTTATGGGAGAATTCCAAAAAAATCGCAAAAAAACTATGTACAAATCTCAAATTTTTTGATACAATATGCGGAGCTACTGAAAATCGGCAGAAAGAGGCGGCTTCATTGGCCGCGTCCTGCGACGCGATGATCGTTGTTGGCGATCGCAACAGTTCCAACACCGGCCGTCTGGCGCATATCTGCCGCCAGCATTGCAGCCGTGTCTGCCTTGTCGACTGTGCGCAGGAGCTGGAGCTATCCGCCTATCACAGTGCGGATCACATCGGTATCACAGCAGGTGCTTCGACACCCGCGTGGATTATAAAGGAGGTCAATAAGACTATGAGCGAAAATACTACTGTTGATGTCGTTTCCGAGGAGAGCTTTGAGGCTATGCTCGAAAACTCCATCAAGACTTTGAATACAGGAGATCGTGTTCTTGGCACAGTTACCGCAATCGGTTCCACCGAAGTGCAAGTCGATTTGGGCACCAAGCATGCCGGCTACATCCCCTATGACGAAGTCAGCGCAGATCCCACCGTCAAGCCCGAGGAAGTCCTCAAGGTTGGCGAGGAGATCGAAGTTTTTGTCGTTCGCGTGAACGACCAGGAAGGCACCGTTCAGCTCAGCCGCAAGAAGCTCGAGGGCATCAAGGTTTGGGACGACGTGGAAGCCGCCTGTGAAAACAAAACCCCTGTTGAAGGCGTGATCACCGAGGAAAACAAGGGCGGCATCGTCGCCAATGTCAAAGGCGTTCGCGTGTTCATCCCTGCATCCCGCACCGGCATTGCCAAGGGCGGCGACCTGTCTTCCCTGAAGGGTCAGACGGTCAAAATGCGCATCACCGAGTTCAACCGTGCCCGCCGCAGAGTTGTCGGCTCCATCAGCGACATCAACCGCGAAGCCCGAAAGGCTGCCATGGAGAAGATTTGGAGCGAAATCGAGGTCGGCAAGAAGTACACCGGTACCGTCAAGTCCCTGACCAGCTATGGCGCGTTTGTGGATATCGGTGGCGTGGACGGCATGGTTCACATCTCCGAGCTGAGCTGGGGCCGCATCAGAACGCCTGATGAGGTCGTCAAGGTCGGTGACACCATTGACGTTTTCGTCATTAAGCTCGATCCGGAAAAGAAGAAGATCTCTCTGGGCTACAAGACGCCCGAGATGAACCCCTGGTTCCAGTTCACCAGCAAGTATTCCGTTGGTGACGTTGCCAAGGTCAAGGTTGTCAAGCTGGTCGATTTCGGCGCCTTTGCTGAAATCCTTCCCGGTGTGGACGGTCTGATCCACATTTCCCAGTTGGCTGACCGCCGCGTTGACAAGGTCTCTGACGCTGTTTCCGAGGGTCAGGAGCTTGACGCCAAGATCATCGAGATCGACGAGGCCCGCAAGCGCATCTCTCTGTCCATCCGTGCTTTGAGCGCACCCGCGGCAGAGGAAGAGGCTCCCGTTCAGGACGAGACTGTTCTTGTCGCCTCCACCGAGGAGACGGTTGCGCCCAGCGAGGAAGCCGCAGAATAATTTTCAAAAAGAACGGGTGTGCGTCTGCATGCCCGTTCATATTATAATCATATGGCAGCATGAAAGGAGTTGTGTAATATGGCATTAAGAGATAGCTGGAAGCAGGCCGGAAGTGGCATTGGCCATGCTTTTCAGGGGCTTGGCAAAGCCTTTGCAGACACCGCCAAAACGGGCGTGAAGAAGCTCAATGACTGGGTAAACGAGGATGATCCGCAAAACGCAGCCCCTCAGAACGGGAACGCCGACGCGAACCGTGTGGTGGACGCCGAGCCCACTTCCGACGACAAAACTTAAAGGCTTAAAAACCGTACCATTCCATGCCGTGGGGAAGCACTTGCCTCTCCGCGGCATTGGAGTATCTTTCATGACCTCTTGCGCGCGAAATATGGGGATTTGTTCATTTGTCAATGATGTGAGACTGCAAAAAAGGGAAAGAGTTTCGTCTTC
>CAZPRA010000011.1:0-19325 GCA_964588975.1 uncultured Oscillospiraceae bacterium
GTCCGTGGCAATCACCGTCTTACCGGTCTGGCGGTCACCGATGATCAGCTCGCGCTGACCCCGGCCAATGGGGATCATGGAGTCGATGGCCTTGATACCGGTTTGCAGGGGCACCGAAACGGATTTCCGCTGGATGATGCCCGGCGCGGTGCGCTCGATGGGGCGCATTTCAGCCGCCTCGATGGGGCCCTTACCGTCAATGGGCTGACCCAGAGCGTCCACCACGCGGCCGATGAGCTTTTCGCCCACAGGGACGGAGACGACCTGACCCGTGCGCTTGACCAGACTGCCTTCGCTGATGCCCACGTCCGTGCCCAGCATGACCACGCTGACATAGCTTTCTTCCAGATTCAGCGCCATGCCCACAGAGTCATTTTCAAAACGGAGAAGCTCATTGGCCTTGCACTTGTCCAGTCCATGAACCTTTGCAATGCCGTCACCCACCTGAATGACATAGCCGATCTCATCCTGCTGGGTTTTGCTGGCATAATTCTTGATTTGATCTTTGATGATCTTGCTGATATCGTCTATCTTTAAATTCACGGTTTCACCGCCTTATACGATGGTATCGGACAGGCTGCGACGCAGCTTGTCCAGTCTGTTGCGGATGCTGTCATCCAGCTGCACCCCGCCATAGCGCAGGGTGATGCCGCCGATGAGGGTTTCATCCGTCCGGTTTTCCAAAATCACGGTTTTTCCTGTCAGCTCCGCCAGCTTTGCTTTCAGCCGTTCCTGCTGAGCGGGGGTCATGGGTACCGCAGTGATGGCAGTTGCCCGCAAAAGATTGCAAGCTTCGTCATACGCTCTGCGGTATTCTCCGGCGCAGGCGGGCAATTGATAAAAAGAACGTTTTTCGCAGAGGATACACAGGAAATTCCGAAGAATTTCCGCCGTCTCTCCGAAGCTTGCCTTCAAAAGAGAGAGCCGCTCCGCCGTGTCCACTGCCGGGCTGTCCAGCAGGGTGACATAGCCGGGGTTTTCCTCCAGCGCGGAGCACACCAGCTCCAGTTCCTGAGAAACCTGCTGTCCAATTTCCTGCTCCTGCGCCAGCTCGAACAGGGCTTTTCCATAACCGATGGCGTCAATCATGGCTGTCTCCCAGATTGTCCAGGAAGGAGTCAATGAGGTCAGAGTGTTCCTTTGCCTGAATATCCCGCGCCAAAACAGCGGCGGCGATATCCACAGCCATCACGGAGACCTCGTCCTTGATCTCGTTCATTGCCCGCTTCTTTTCCAGCTCCACCTGCTCGTCTGCCCGGCGGAGGGTCTGAGCCGCCTGCTCCTGTGCCTGACGGAGCATTTCCTCCTCCCGGAGCTGTGCCGTGCGATAGGCCTCCTTGAGAATTTCGTCACTCTCCCGGTTGGCCTGAGCCAGACGCGTTTCATACTGCTCTTTGAGCTGGGCAGCGTCGGCCTTGGACTGGGCAGCGTCGGCATATTGGTCGTCGATCTCCTGCTGGCGGTCGTCGATCATTTTCTTGACAGGCTTGAATAAAAGCTTTTTCATGATGGCGTAAACGATCAGCAAATTCAACAGCGTGGCAATGCAGGTGAAAAAGTTTGCGCCCATGAACTCCTCATATCCGGTCAGAAAGTCCAAGCCTTATCTCTCCTTTCTCTCGAACGAATGTTGCAGTGTCCTGTGATCAGAACGCAAACAGGAGCAGCAACGCCACGACCAGAGAATAGATACCCGTGGTCTCCGTAATGGCGCAGCCCAGAATCATGTTCGTCCGCAGAGTGCCCGTGACCTCAGGCTGACGGGCCATGCTCTCCAGAGCCTTGCCCACTGCATTACCTTCGCCCACGGCAGGGCCAATAGCGCCGATGCCCATGCACAGACCTGCGCCAATTGCGATCAAACCTTTTGCCAAACCTTCCATTGTAAAAGTCCTCCTAAAAATTTTTCATTTATGCGTGTTTTTTGTTTTTCTTTGCCAGTTTCTTTTCCAGCTTTTCCTGTTTTGCGGCGGCAACTTCCTCAGGCGGCGGGCAAGCCTCGCCCACATAAACCATGGTCAGCATGCAGAAAACCAGCGCTTGAATGAAGCCGGAAAACAGGTCAAAATAAAGGGACAGCACCGCCGGAATTCCCACTTGGAAGAAGGGAATATTCGCCACAATTTCATTGGGAATCCAGCCGAAAACGGCAGAGCTCAGGGTGGCAAGGGCGGCATAAATAATAGTGGTGAGCACGCCGCCGCCGGCCACGTTGCCAAAATGACGGAAGGCCAGAGCGATGGGTTGCGCCACTTCGCTGACCAGATTCATGGGCGTCATGACCACGATAGGCTCCGTAAAGCCCTTGAGCCAACCGAAAAAGCCGTTGTTTTTAATGTTATGGTACCAGACCAGCACGGAGGTGATCAGCGCCCAGACAAGGGTGGTGCTGAGGTCTGCCGTGGTGGAACGGAAAATCCCCGTCATGCCAATGAGAGAGCCCAGAATGGAGGAACAGAACAGAGCGCCGATATAGGGCGCAAAGCCGGAATTGTGCTTTCCCATGGTGTCTTCCACCATGTTATAAAGCATGGTGACCAGCTTTTCCGTCACCACCTGTGTGCGGCCGGGACGCTTGGTAAGCTTCCGACCCAGACGCCAGCTTACCAGCACCAGAATCAGCATGACCACAAAGGAAGAAACCACGGTGTCTGTAATGACGAATTTCAACCCGAACAGGGTGAATTCCACCAGTTTTCTGGCGCCTCTTACCTGAATATCATCCATTTGCATCCCTTCCTTTCCCTTTGGTCAGCAGTCCCGAAATGAAAATCGCCACGCGCATGAAGCACAGGGGGAGCACCGTTGCCAGAGGGTCAAACCGGCCGCTTTTCAGCGCCAGAATCAGCACGGCGATCAAAACCAGCATGCGCAGCATATAGCTTCCCTGAACGCGAAGGCGGCCCTTGGCAGGATCCTCCGCACCCTCTGCCTTCAGAAGCGTTAAAATCATCACGCCATGATTCACCAGCGCCGCCGCCGTGCCCACAAGAGCACCCAGCCAGACCGAACCGGCGAATTTTCCCAAAAGGCCGTAAACGCCAACCATGGCGGCGGACAGAAGCAGTTCCGTCAAAGCCAGAGGAAGTTGCGTTTTCAGCACTTCGCCCACGTCCGCAGCCCGTCGCTCCGGCTCAAAAACAGGCTCATCCGGCATTGTCTCCGTCCCCCTTTTTCTCATGATAGGCCATGCGTTTTGAGATTTTCAGCAGGTAACTGAAGAAATTGTACACGCCCACAAGGGCGCCGAGCACAATGGCAAGGATCATGACCCAGTTGCCCAGAACGAAATGCGCCCGCAGCCACCAGCCACCGCCAATGATCAGCCCGGCAGGAAAGACCAGACAGAAAATTGCCTGCATGAGAAAATTCATCGCGTATGCCACGCGGAAAAACTTCTTTCCCAAAATGCCGCCTAACCTTTCCCATAAATGCCAATTCTCTCACTTATACTCACATTCTAGCACAGCTATTTGCAATTTGCAATAAAAAAAGAAAAATTTTTTGGTTTTTTTGTGAAACATTACCCCAAAAGGCCATTTTGGGGTAAAAGTCCAACTTTTTCCTCCTTTGCCCATGATTGACAAAGTTCTGACAATGGTCTATAATTGATTCGTAAAAAGCGCAAGTCCTTTTCTTTGGCGCTCTCCAGTTTATTTTTTCCCATTGAGGTGTCCTTATGACTGAAAATTTACATCCCGAAACACTGTGTATTCAGGCCGGTTACAGTCCCAAAAACGGAGAACCCCGGCAGATTCCCATTGTGCAAAGCACCACCTTCCGCTATGAAAGCGCTGAGGCCATGGCAAAGCTCTTTGATCTGGAGGCCAACGGTTATTTCTATTCCCGCCTGCAAAATCCCACCTGCGATGCCGTTGCTGCCAAGATCTGTGCTCTGGAGGGCGGCACAGCCGCCATGCTCACCGGCTCCGGCCAGTCTGCCAATTTCTTTGCCGTGTTCAATATTGCCGGCTGCGGCGACCATGTGATCAGTTCTTCCGCCATCTATGGCGGCAGCTTCAATCTGTTCTCCGTCACCATGAAGCGCATGGGCGTGGAGTTCACCTTCCTCTCTCCCGACTGCACGGAGGAAGAACTCAATGCTGCCTTCCGTCCCAACACCAAGGCCGTCTTTGGAGAGACCATTGCCAATCCCGCCCTCAGCGTGCTGGACATTGAAAAATTCGCCAAAGCTGCCCACAGTCACGGCGTTCCTCTCATCGTGGACAACACCTTTGCCACGCCCATCAACTGCCAGCCCTTGAGCTGGGGCGCGGATATCGTCACCCACTCCACCACCAAGTATCTGGACGGCCACGGTGCCGCTCTAGGCGGCTGCATTGTGGACGGCGGCAAATTCGACTGGAGCAAGTATCCCGAAAAATTCCCCGGTCTGTGCACCCCCGATGACAGCTATCACGGTGTGGTCTATGTGGAGCGCTTCGGTTTGGAGGGTGCCTATATCACCAAGGCCACTGCCCAGCTCATGCGGGACTTTGGCGCGGTGCAGTCCCCCCAGAATGCCTTCTACCTGAATTTGGGCCTGGAAAGTCTGCCTCTGCGCATGGCAAAGCACTGCCAAAATGCCCAGACCATTGCGGAGCATTTGTCCCGGCACGAAAAAATCGCTTGGGTCAGCTATTGCGGCCTTCCCGGAGACAAATACCATGCTCTGGCACAAAAATACCTTCCCAAGGGCTCCTGCGGCGTGATCTCCTTTGGCGTCAAGGGTGGCCGTGCTGCTGCCGCCAAGTTTATGGAAGGGCTGACGCTTGCCGCCATTGAGACCCATGTGGCCGACGCCCGCTCCTGCTGTCTCCATCCCGCCGGCACCACCCATCGCCAGATGAATGACGAAGAACTTCTGGCCGCCGGTGTCTCCGCTGACCTCATCCGCCTGAGCTGCGGTCTGGAAAATGCGGAGGATCTCATTTCCGATATCGACAATGCGCTTGCCGCATTGGGTTAAGGAGCTTACAAAATGCCCATAAAAATCCCCAACGGTCTGCCCGCTGCGGCCATTCTTCAGAGCGAAAATATTTTCGTGATGGACGAGAACCGAGCCGTCACGCAGGATATCCGCCCGCTGGAAATTCTGATTTTGAACCTAATGCCCACCAAGGTGGAAACGGAGACCCAGTTTGCCCGGCTTCTGGGCAACAGTCCCTTGCAGGTGCGACTGGAATTTCTGCACACAACCTCGCACGTTGCCAAAAACACCTCCGCAGAGCACCTGTTCACCTTTTACAAAACCTTTGAGCAGATCCGTTCCCGTCGTTTTGACGGCATGGTCATCACCGGCGCGCCGGTGGAGCATCTGCCCTTCGAAGAAGTCGAATACTGGCAGGAGCTTTGCGAAATCATGGAATGGAGCAAGTCCCACGTCCACAGCACCCTGCACATCTGCTGGGGCGCTCAGGCCGGGCTTTACTACCATTACGGAATTCCAAAGCACCCGCTGCCGGAAAAGCTGTTTGGGGTGTTTCCCCACCGGGTCGAATGGAAAAATCCCATTTTGTTCCGGGGCTTTGACGAGGTCTTCATGGTGCCGCACTCCCGTCACACCACCGTTTACCGGAAGGATGTGGAGTCCGTGCCGGAGCTGAAGATCGCAGCCGGTTCCGAAGAAGCCGGGGTCTACGCCATCTTCACAAGCGGTGGCCGTCAGGTGTTCCTCACTGGCCACTCCGAATATGACCCGGACACGCTGAGACGCGAATACGAGCGCGACAAAGCGCTTGGGCTTCCCATCGCCGTGCCCAAAAACTATTTCCCGGGAGATGACGACACGCAGCCGCCTATGGTTTCTTGGCGCGCCCATGCCCATCTTCTGTTCTCCAACTGGCTGAACTATTTTGTCTATCAGACCACGCCATACGATTTCGCTATGGAAAATCCATAAAACACACCCCGGACAGGCAGATTGCTTTTCTGCTTATCCGGGGTGTTGTTTCATCGCATGGGGCAACCGTGGAGGAATACGCCGGCATTTTCCCGGCGAGTGGCACGCACCAGAATCATCTCTCCGGCGATGCTCACGGCAATTTCCTCCGGCGTGACGGCCTTGATCGGCGTGCCGATGGGCGTGTGCACCCGTTCCAGTGCCTCCGGAGCTATGCCCTGCGAAAGCAGCCTTTCATTCACGGCGGCAATCTTTTTCCGCGAACCGATGACGCCCAGATAGGCAAAATCGCCGCGCAAAAGCTGATTCTCGACCTCAAAATCATGGCTGTGCCCGTCGGTCAGAACCACTGCATAGTCCTCATCTGTGAGCGTGAAGGGCAAATTTATAAAATCTCCCACAAAAATATGCTCCGCCGTTGGGAAGTGCTCCCGGTTGGCGTATTCCGCCCGCGGGTCAAAAACCGTGACGCGGAAGCCCACGCTGTGAAGCAGCGGGGCAAGCGCACGCCCGCAGTGCCCTGCGCCAAAGAGAAACACGCGCTCACCGATGGGAATGGGCAGGCAAAGCGAATTTTCCCTCGAAACAGGCGCTCCGGAGAGGAACGTTCCTTCGCCATCAAGCAGCTCCGCGCCATCGTTTCCAAGCAGAAGCCATCCGGCCTTTCGCGTTTCGATACGCTCCAGAACCGTCTGCGCGACCGCCGCCCAGAGCGGACTGTCGGCAGAAATAAAGGTAAAACGCACCTCAACCTCGCCGCCACAGGCCATGCCGATATCCTGTTCTCCGCGCTCATGCAGCGCATAGGAACGTTGCAGAGACGATTTTTCCGCCACACAGTGCACACCCGTTTCCTCCGAGCGGTGCTCCACGGCACCGCCTCCGATGGTGCCCACAATTCGGCCATTTCCGCCAACGAGCATTTGAGAACCGATGCCGCGGGGTGCCGAACCGCTGCTTTTCACAACGGTGACAAGGCAAGAATCGCGTTTTTCTTCCATTTCGCGCAAAAGGGCTTCAAAAATCTGCTTCATGCTCTGTTCCTCCTTTTGTGAAACACTATACCACATTTGACCGAAAACGCAAGGCCAAGGCAAAATTTTTCGGTTTATTGCCGCAAAGCAGCGCATACTATTTGCATATTCAATAGGAGGCGCAATATGGAAACAGCACACCGTGGAAAGCAGAGCCTTGTGTTTTCCAACCGTCCGGTCATTCTCTCTTATGCCTCGGTTGCAGGGTCAAAGGAGTCGCAGGGGCCTCTTGCGCAGAGCTTTGACATCACCTCACAGGATACCACCTTCGGCCAGAAATCGTGGGAAAAGGCCGAAACGGAAATGCAGAAGCAGGCGTTTTCGCTGGCTTTGGAAAAAGCAAAGCTGAAGCCGGAGCAGCTTGACGCGGCCTTTCTGGGCGACCTGCTCAACCAGTGCGTTGGCTCCAGCTTTTCCATGCGGAACAACGGCGTGCCCACCTTTGGACTCTACGGTGCCTGTTCCACCATGGCTGAAGCACTGCTTTTGGCAGGGATGAGCATCTCCGGCAGCTTTTGCAGACGGGCAATGGCACTCAGTTCGTCGCATTTTGCATCCTCGGAACGGCAGTACCGTTTCCCGCTTGGCTATGGTGGCCAGAGAACGCCCACGGCACAGTGGACGGTAACGGGAGCCGGAGCAGTGGTGCTGGGACGTGAGGGTGCAGGCCCCTGCCTGAGTTGCGGCACCGTCGGCACCATCGTGGATATGGGAATCAAGGACGCGAACAATATGGGCGCGGCTATGGCGCCTGCGGCCTTTTCGACCCTTCGAGCGCATTTTGATGACCTGAACCGCACCCCGGAGGACTATGACCTGATCGTGACCGGGGATCTGGGAAAGCTGGGGCACAGCATTGTATCTGACCTGTTTGCCCGGGACGGAACGGTTCTGGGGGAGCGTTATCAGGACTGCGGCATGATGATCTATGACCTGTCCCGGCAGGATGTGCACTGCGGCGGAAGCGGCTGCGGATGCAGTGCCAGCGTGCTTTGCGGGCATATTTTGAAAAAAATGCTCCGGGGCGAATTGAAAAATCTTCTTTTCTGCGGCACCGGAGCGCTCCTGTCGCCCCTGACCACACAGCAGGGCGAGTCTGTGCCCGCCGTGTGCCACGCGGTGGCCATTTCCACGGAAAGGAGCTGAACGCATGGATTATTTGAAGGCATTTTTCATCGGTGGGCTTTTTTGCGTCATCGGCCAGATTTTAATTGACAAGACCAAGCTGACGCCCGCCAGAATTCTGGTCAGCTATGTTGTGGCGGGTGTGCTTCTGGGCGCCGTGGGTCTGTATGACAAATTGCTCGACTTTGCCGGAGCCGGTGCCTCAGTGCCGCTGACCGGCTTTGGAAGCACCTTAGCAAGCGGTGTTCGGAAAGCCGTGGACGAAAAGGGCTTCTGGGGGATTTTTATCGGCGGGCTGAGCGCAACAGCCGGCGGAATTGCGGCTGCAATCATCTTTGGCTGGCTGGCCGGTCTGATCTTCCGGCCAAAGGATAAATCCTGAAAGCAGGGGCATAATAAGCCTGCGTGCGAGCGCAAATCGCAACAGGAGGAATGCTGAAACATGGAAAACCGCAATCAGAACAAAAATCAGAACAAGAGTCAGAATCAGAACCAGAACCAAAGCCAGAACCAGAATCAGAATCAAAGCCAGAACCAGAATCAGAATCAAAATCAGAACCAGAGCCAGCGCTGAACAGCACCACGGGGCAGGAACGAATTTGCGTTCCTGCCCCGTGCAGCTTGTCAAAAAAGTCTTTTTGACAAGCTGCTTTCAAAATTGCAAAATAAATTTTGTAGTGTTATATTTTGCAATTTTGTCGCCTGCGGGCGGGTTATTGAACGTGAAAGGACACCCTGACGGTTTCCTTTCACACTTTTCTTCCCTCCGAAACGGCAAATATTACGTTTTTTTGACAGTCTGACGGGGCAGGAACGAATTTGCGTTCCTGCCCCGTGCAGCTATTTTGTTTTGTCTGTTTTTTGTTTATTCTTTCACCGTGCCGTCGGCGTTAAAGACCGGAAGCTTTTCCAGATAGACGATATCCTCGCGCTGCTGCGCCTCGCCCTCGGCAAGAATGGCCATCCGCCCGGCAATCACGCCACCGGCCTCAAGCACCAGCTTTTCAATGGCAGCCAGAGACTCGCCCGTGGAAATCACGTCGTCCACGATCAGAATTCGCTTCCCCTTCATGATCTCGGCATCTGCCGTGTCAAGGTACAAATGCTGTTTCTTAGCCGTGGTGATGGAATTGACCGTCACGTCAAACACGCCGGACATATAGAGCTTGGGCGCCTTTCGAGCCAAAAAATACTTATTCTGGCCGCTCTGACGCGCCATCTCGTGGATCAGGGGGATACCCTTTGCCTCCGCCGAGATCATATAGTCATACTCCGGTGCCTTTTCCAGCAGAGCCTTGGCCGTGGCGACCGTCAGCTCCACGTCACCGAAAATCACAAATGCACCGATATAAAGGTCGTCAGTCACCTTGCAAATAGGAAGGTCCCGGGTCACTCCGGCAATGGTCATCGTATAATACATTCCGCATTCTCCTCTTTTTCGAGAAATTATGGTATGAGGCATTCACATTGGTATATTATATCGGTATTTCTCAAAATTGTCAATTCTTCCTTTGATTTTTTTGTATATTTCCTTTCCGTCTGTGGGAACTTAAGGCCGAGGTGAGTCATTTGACCGATGATATTTCCGTTTTGAACTCCATCCGGCAGAGCACGCAGATGGGTTGCCACGGCATTCACAGCGTGATGGGCGAAACGCTGAACGAAGCGCTCCGAAAGGATCTGTTCGCCCAGCTTGAGGAGTACCAGAGCATCTACACGGAGGCCGACCGGCTGCTTCGGCAGAAGGAGGCTCAGCCGAAAAACATCAATCCCATGGCAAAATATTCCTCCGGGATGTCCGCCAGACTTCAGGCACGCATGAGCGCAGACCCCAGCGCCAAGATCGCATCGCTTATGCTTCAGGGAAACACCAGAGGCATGATCAAAAGCATTCACAATATGCGCTCCATGGGCGCACTTGACCCCAAAGTCGCCTCTCTGTCCCGGCGCCTTTTGCAGACTGAGCAGGCCAATATCGACCAGATGAAGCAATATCTGTAAACCGGAAAGCACCTTTTTCCCATCGTGAGCATAGACTATTGGGAAGGAGGTGCTCTATGGCAGCATACGGATTTTTAACCGTTCGTACCTATACTTCCAACGCAGAACTGCCGGTTCCCGGTGCGCTGATCTGTGTGACGCAGCAAAGCGAAAACGGAACGGTGCTTTTGGCCACCCGTCTCACGGATCCAAGCGGCCGGATCGCGCCCATATCCATTGCCGCACCGGAACGGGGCGACTCGCTCTCGCCCGGAGACGCTCAGCCCTGGACAAATGTGGATATCACGGCAGACCACCCGGATTATGACCGGGTTCTGGTGGAAAACGCCCAGATTTTCCCCAACGTGATCACCGAGCAGAATATGGAGCTACTGCCCCGAAGCGAGCTGCCGGAAGCTTACAACATGACCGAAGTGGTGGATATCACCGCGCAGCCACTTTAAGTCATGGTCACGGTGCTTCCCTACGTTCCCGAAAACATCACCGTCCATCTGGGTTCTCCCAGCGCAAGCGCCGCCAACGTGACGGTGCCGTTTCTGGATTATGTGAAAAATGTTGCCTCCAGCGAAATTTATCCCACGTGGGACACAAGCGCACTCACCGCCAATATTCTGGCCATCGTTTCCTTTGCGCTCAACCGGGTCTATACGGAGTTCTACCGCAGCCGGGGCTATGCCTTTGACATTACATCCTCCACCGCAATTGACCAGAAATTCATCAATGGCCGGAACTATTTCGACAGCGTCTCCCGCATTGCCGACACGGTTTTTAATGACTATCTGCGTAGGCAGGGCTTTGTCGAGCCGCTTGCCGCCAAATTCTGCAACGGCACGACCGTGACCTGCGAAGGGCTGAGTCAGTGGGGCTCCCAGACCCTTGCCCAGCAGGGACTTTCCGCCACGCAGATTTTACGGCGTTACTACGGAACGGATATTGAAATCGTCAATGACGCACCCGTCCGGGGCTATTCGCCCTCTTATCCCGGCTCACCGCTTCGCCGGGGTGATCAAGGACCGAATGTGGTGAGAATTCAGGTGATTTTGAACCGCATTGGACAAAACTACCCTGCCATTCCGCGGATTTCTCCGGTGGACGGCATTTTTGGTTCTCAGACCGAGGCCGCCGTTCGAGCCTTTCAGCAGATTTTTGACCTGACGGCGGACGGGATCGTTGGCAAGGCCACGTGGTATCAGCTTGTGCGCATTTATGTGGGCGTCACAGAGCTGGCGGAGCTAGTCTCTCAGGGGCAGACCTTCTATGCCGTCAATTGGCAGGCGCCACAGGGTCAGGGACTTTCCACCGGCAGCAGTGGCCAGCAGGTGCGTCAGCTACAGTATATGCTGCGTGTGGCCGCACAGTATATCCCAAGCGTTCCCTCTGTCACCGTGGACGGCATTTTCGGAGAGCGCACCCGGCAATCGGTTCTGGCCTTCCAGCTTTGGGCGGGGCTTGCCACGGACGGCATAGTCGGCTCGGCCACCTGGAACAACCTTTACAATCAGGTATCCGGTGCACTTTCCGCATCTCAGGCGCCGTCCTTCCAGTATCCCGGTTCTCCCCTTCGCCTGGGAGACACCGATTTTTCGTAAGGAGGTTCTATGAGCTTTGCCACCCGGCCGGAATATGCTCCCATTTTTGACCTTCAGACCATGCTCCGAACGCTTTTGCCGGAGTTGGGTCTGGGCTCAGACGGGATCTACGGCGAACAGACGAAGGAAGCAGTACGCCGCTTTCAGCAGGCAAACGGCCTGACAGAAAACGGCGTGACCGACGCAGAGACATGGAATGCCATCGTCTCTGCCTATGAGCGCACGGAGCCTCTGCGGGCACCCGCCGCTCCCTTGCGTATTGTTTTGCAGCCCTATCAGGTAATCTCACCCGGAGAGGAAAATCTGCATATGTATCTCGTTCAGGGAATGCTGCTTGCCATGGGACGGCTGTATGCCGGGCTTCCAAGGGTTCAGGTAAGCGGCATTCTGGACGCATCCACCCAGAAGGCACTGCGCTATCTTCAAAGCCGCTCTGGGCTGGAGGAAACAGGCGCACTGGATAAGCTGACGTGGCGTTTCCTTGCCGAGCAATACCGCAGTGCGGTGGGCGACGGCACGGGACGCTTCCCCATCCGTCGCGTCAAATAGTCAATTAGTCGAGTTCTTCGCCCATATCGCGATAGGCACTGTCCAGAGGGCTGAGGCGTTCGGCCTCCTTCTGATATTTCCCGACCGTTCTGGCCGCCAGCTCAACGGGCAGGATCGTTCCGGCACCGGCCACGCAACCGCCGGGGCAGGCCATTCCCTCCAAAAGGCAGCCCTTGAATTTTCCGGCGCGCGCCAGCGTCATCAGCTTGCGGCACTCCCGAAGTCCCTCTGCGCGTGCGGTCTGGATCTCCAAATCCGGATGCTGCGCGTGCACGAGATCCGTCACTGCCTGCGCAACGCCACCGGAAACGGCAAAGCCTCTGCCGGCCGCAGTGCCCTCATTGAGCACTGCGCTGTCTTCCAGTGTGGCAAAATCAATCTCCTTCGCCTGGAACATTCCCTGCAATTCCTCAAAGGTCAGCACAAAGTCCACATCCGAGCGGATATCCTCCCGGATCGCCTCAAGCTTCTTTGCGGCACACGGCCCCACAAAGACCACCTTGCAGCCGGGGTGCTGCTTTTTCATCAGGCGGGCGGTATAGACCATTGGCGTCAGGGTCATGGAGATCTTGCCCGCTTCACTGGGAAAGAGCTTATAAATCATGGAATGCCACGCCGGGCAGCAGGAGGTTGCCATATAGTCCTGCTGCTGCGGCACCTTTTCCAGAAAGTCCTTTGCCTCCTCGATGGTGCACAGGTCGGCCCCGAGCGCAACCTCGGTCACGCGCTCAAAGCCCAGCTTTTTCATCGCCGTGACGAATTTTCCCGGCGTGGAATATTTCCCGAACTGGCCGATAAAGGCCGGAGCGACGATGGCAATGACCTGGTCTCCGCGGAGGATGGACTGGATGACCTGAAAGATCTGTCCTTTGTCCACGATGGCGCCAAAAGGACAGCTTACAAGGCATTGGCCGCAGGCAACGCAGCGTTCCTGGTCAACGGCCGCCCGGCCATGCTCGTCAAAACCGATTGCGTCCATGCCGCAGGCCGCCTGACAGGGACGCTCCAGATGGATGATGGCATGATAAGGGCAGGCTCCGGCACACTTGCCGCAGCGGATGCATTTCTCCCGGTCGATGAGGCTTTTGCCGTTGACAAAGGAGACAGCGCCCACGGGGCAGACCTTCTGGCAGGAGGCCGCCAGACAGTTCTGGCAGTTCTCCGTGACGCGATACTGGTCAGTGGGGCAGGCGTGGCAGGCATAGGGGATGATGTTAATCAGTGGCGGCTCATAATACTGCTCGGCAACAGCAGCGGCATCCATGCCGTCGGTCATGAGCGAACGGGTCTGGATGGATCGCACACCAAGCCCCATGGCAAGGCGCACCCGCTCGCCGGCAATGGCGCGCTCAAGAAAGATGGACTCCCGGTGCAACGGCTGATCGCCGGGGACAATCACGAAGGGCAGTTCCTCTGCGTGGGAATAATCTCCCCCGGCATAGGCCATTCGAGCCACCTCGGTAAAGACCTTCTTTCGGATATCGGAAATCAAAGACGGAATTCCTCGCATACAGGCAAACCTCCTCAGGAATTTTGGCGGTGTTTCGGCAAAAAGCTGCAAATCACCAGGGCCGCTCCGCCTCCGATGAGGGCTGTGAAAAGCTGTAGCCATGTGAAGGCCGCAGGAAGCGTTTGGAGCATAGGCTCTTTGAGAAGTCCCTGCCCCAGAAGCGGCTCAGACACAAGGCCGCAGATGAGCAGCACGACCAGCGCATAGAGCGTCAGAAACTTTGCCGCCGCAGATATCAGCCATGCGGCCAGCTTGCGCCAGAGCTGCCGACCGTTTCCCGCAACGATGCGCAAAAGGAGCACATAAAGGACGTTTCCCGCCATGATAGGCAAAACCGTGAGCAAATTGGGTGCAATGCCCAGAAAATACGCAAAAACCGGTGAAAGCAGCGCAACGGTCGCACCGCTGCCCACGCCGGCATAGAGCACAGCAAGCCCCAAAATTGCATTCACGCAGGAGCCGGTGACAAGCTGACCCAGTGGCTTTGTGACCCATTGCAGGACAATCAGCAGCGCCAGCAGCACAGCCGTTTCCGTGAGCCAGAGAATTCTTTTTTTCATGACTGTCAAAAATGCTCTCCCCTTTGTTTTCTGCTTCTACTGTGAGACCATTATAAGTGATTTTTTGCCGCATTGCAACCGCAAAACAGCAAAGAATTTCTTGAATTTTCCCAATAGGCATTGTCTTTTTAGAGAAATGTGTTATAATGGAACAAGATCGCGGTTAATATGCGCACCGCGTCATCTTTATATATTCTTTTCCATCGCACAACGAATGATATAGAAGGAGAACCCCAGCATGAAAAACGATTTTAAGTACATCATCCACAACAACGGCGATATTTCCCGCAAAAATCCCGCTCACGCCAAGCAAATGTTCCCCATCGAGCGGGCACACGACGCCCGGAAATTCCACCGTCAAATTCCGGATTACAATATGACCCCGCTGGTCGCCCTGCCCAATCTGGCGCAGCTTCTGGGCGTTGGCGGCATTTATGTGAAAAACGAGGCCGAACGCCTGCGCATGAGTTCCTTTAAGGTCATGGGCGGCTCCTATGCCATCTACCGTCTGGTTCGCAAGCTCCTTGGCAGAGAGGGCGAAGATCTTTCCTTTGAATACCTCACCAGCAAGGAATGCCACGACGCCCTGGGTGATGTGGTCTTCTGCTCCGCAACGGACGGCAACCATGGCCGCGGCCTTGCCTGGGCTTGCCAGAAGCTCAACCATCCCTGCAAGATCTATGTCCACAGCGAAACCAGCCAGCCCCGTATCGACGCCATCAAGCGCTTCGGCGCAGAGGTCACCGTGGTCGAGGGCAACTATGACGACGCTGTCCGTCAGGCCGCTTCCGACGCGGAAAAGAACGGCTGGTACGTCGTTTCCGATACCTCCTGGGATGGCTATGAGGAGATCCCCACATGGATTATGCAGGGCTACACCTCCATTCTTCTTGAGGCGCAGGAGCAGTTCTCCGGCATGGGCATTGTCAAGCCCACTCATGTGATCGTTCAGGCCGGCGTGGGCGCCATGGCCGCCAGCGTTGTCGGCTTCTACAGTGCCCTGTTCCCCAACGATCCTCCGCTGTTCATCGTAGTCGAGCCGGATAAGGCCGCCTGCATCTATGAGTCCATCGCCGCCGGTGACGGCAAGTGCCACAGCGTCAAGGGCGATCTGGACACCATCATGGCCGGTCTGGCCTGCGGCGAGCCTTCGCCCATCGCCTTCGACATTCTGAAAGACAATGCGGACATCTTCATTCAGACGCCGGACAACGTCGCGGCACGCGGTATGCGCATTCTGGGCTGCCCCCTCAACGGTGACCCCATGGTCATCAGCGGTGAAAGCGGAGCCGTGCCGCTGGGCACCCTGTTCGCCCTGCAAACGGACGAAATTGCCCCTGATTTGAAGGAAGCACTGCGTCTGGACAAGGACTCTCAGGTTTTCATGGTCAACACCGAGGGCAACACCGACCCCATCGAGTTCCGTCGCATTCTCTGGGATGGCAAGGATCCCGTCCCCGCCCGCTACCGTTTCAAATAAATAAACCATTCAAAAATACGGGGCTGTCAAAAGCAGTCCCGTATTTTTTGCTTGCATTCTTTTCTGTCCTGTGCTATACTTTTTTTCGGAAAAAACGGCGTATTTGCACAGTAAATCGACATTTTTCAAATTATTTCACTGTAACATATTCAAAGAAAGGAACCTGAATTTGAACCAAGATCAACATTTTCTCGGAACGCAGCCGGTTGGAAAGCTGCTGTTGCGTCTGGCCATTCCCACCATTGCCGCGCAGCTCATTAATATGCTCTATAACATCGTCGACCGCATCTATATCGGCCATATGCCAGAGGTGGGCGATCTGGCGCTGACCGGCGTCGGCGTTTGTATGCCACTGATCATGATCGTCTCGGCCTTCGCCGCGCTGGTGTCCTCCGGCGGTGCACCAAGAGCGTCAATTTTTATGGGCAAGGGCGATCAGGACTCGGCGGAAAAGACGCTTGGCGGCTGCTTCAGCCTGCAAATCATCATTTCTCTTCTGATCACCGCTGCGCTTTTACTGTTCCATGAAGATCTGCTTCTGGCCTTTGGCGCCAGCGACAATACCATTGGCTATGCAGCGGACTATATGAAAATTTATGCCCTTGGCACACTCTTTGTCCAGCTCACGCTGGGCATGAATGCCTACATCACCGCTCAGGGCTTCGCCAAAGAAGGAATGCTCACCGTGCTCATCGGTGCGGTGTGCAACATCATTCTTGACCCCATTCTTATCTACGCGCTGGACATGGGCGTTCAGGGTGCCGCTCTTGCGACCATCGTCTCTCAGGGCATCTCCTGCGTTTGGGTCGTCGCCTTCCTCTTTGGCAAAAAGACCATTCTTCGCCTTCGGGTCAAAAATTTCTTTGCCAGTCCCAAACTGGTTCTGCCTTGCCTTGCACTTGGCTTTGCGCCCTTTGTGATGCAGGCCAGCGAAAGCGTGATCTCCGTTTGCTTCAACGCCTCTCTTTTGGAATACGGCGGCGACATTGCCGTTGGTGCCATGACCATACTGACCAGCGTGATGCAGTTTGCCATGCTGCCTCTTCAGGGGCTTGCGCAGGGAGCTCAGCCCATTTCCAGCTATAATTTCGGCGCGAAAAATCCGCAGCGCGTCCGTCAGACCTTCCGGTTGCTGTTGCGTTTCAGCGTCATCTATTCCGTCACGCTCTGGGCGGTGATCATGCTTTTCCCAAGAGCCTTTGCCGGTATTTTTACCTCGCAACCGCAGCTTCTGGATTTCACGCAAGATGCTCTGCGGGTCTACTGTGCGGTTTTGGCCGTTTTCGGCGTTCAAATTGCCTGTCAGATGACCTTCGTCTCTCTGGGCAAGGCCGGCGCCTCGGCCATCGTTGCCGTGGTGCGGAAATTCGTGCTGCTGCTTCCTTTGATCTATCTGCTGCCGCACATTTTCACGCAGGATCAGACCATGGCGGTCTATCTGGCAGAGCCAGTGGCGGACGTTCTGGCCGTGAGCTTTACAGCAATTCTGTTCTCCTTCCAGTTTAAAAAAGCGCTGCGGAGCATTTCTCCGGCTCAGGAGGATCATCCTGTTTCGAATTCTTGAATTGTTCGTTCTTTGTTCATAGTTCAGACAAATTTCTCCCGTATACTGTGCTTGTAAGGACGGAAGCCAACCGGACTTGCTGAGAATTCGCAATTCGTTTCATTTTAGTCTCCCTCTTTTTTCCCTCTCTCTTTTCTTTAAAAGGTTTCCGGCTGTCCGCGAAAGCAGACAGCCGGAAATCTTTTTATCGTTCATAGTCAAATTCAAAATCGTAAATGCTCACCGTGTCGCCGTCTTCAATGCCCATTTCTTCCAAACGGTCAAACAGGCCGCTCTTGCGGAGCTGGCGGTCAAAATACATCCGCGACTCATAATCACCAAAGTTGATGTCCATAATAAGCTGCTCAAGCCATTTTCCGGAGACGATCCACAAATCGTCAGCCGCGTGCTCGATCTGAAGCTGAGCCGACTCCCCTGCCTGCGGCAGTGGCTTCACGTATTCCGGCTCATAGACGATGACCGGCGGAAGCTGGCTGAGTTTCGCCGCAATCGTGCGCATAAGCTGCCGCGTGCCCTGCGTTGTCGCGGCAGAAATCTCAAAAAATTCATAACCGCGCCCGGTGACATACGCCCGCAGACGCTCTAAATTGTCGCTCTCCGGTGCAAGCAGGTCGCATTTATTGGCTACGACCAGCATGGGACGTGCGGCAAGTTCCTCGGAATATCCAGCAAGCTCGGCGTTGATTTTCTCAAAATCCTCCACAGGGTCGCGATCCTCGCTGCCGGAAACGTCCACGATATGCACCATCAGGCGGCAGCGGTCGATGTGGCGCAGAAAATCATGCCCCAGACCGGCGCCTTCGGCCGCGCCCTCGATGATGCCGGGAATATCGGCCATGACGAAGGACACACCGTCTTCCACGTAAATCACGCCCAAATTGGGGTAGAGCGTGGTGAAATGGTAGTTGGCGATTTTGGGATGGGCGTTGGAGGTGACGGACAGGAGCGTTGACTTGCCGACATTCGGAAAGCCGACCAGACCGACGTCCGCAAGAAGCTTCAGCTCCAGAATGACCTCGTGCTCCTCTCCGGGGAGACCTGCCTTGGCAAATCGTGGCAACTGGCGCGTCGGCGTGGCAAAATGCTTGTTGCCCCAGCCGCCGCGACCGCCCTTGCAGAGGATGAAGTCCTCGGAATCGGACATATCCTTGATGATTTCATTCGTCTCGGCATCCCGGATGACCGTTCCGCGCGGAACCTGAATGATAAGATCCTCGCCTTTTTTCCCAAAACGGCGGCCACCCTGTCCGTCCTCGCCGGAACGGGCCGTATATTTCCGCTGATAGCGGAAGTCCATGAGGGTGGAGAGATTGTCATTGACGCGCAGGACGATATTGCCGCCCTTGCCGCCATCACCGCCGTCCGGCCCGCCGGCCGCAACGTATTTTTCCCGGTGGAACGCCACGGCACCATTGCCGCCGTTCCCGGCTTTTACGAATATTTTTACCTTATCTACAAACATAGTGTTCTCCTATCAGTCTCGATAGAGTTCATCCTTTTGCCAGCGCAACGGGTTCTCCTCAATATAGCGCAATCGTGTGACAAAATCCATCTCGTCACGAATGATATGGTCATAGTATGAGCGTTGAAAGAGGTCAGCGCCAGCCGCTTTATTTGCAAACCGTTTCCATGTGCTGATGAACGATGGAACGGACGCACTTGCTCTGCCGCAAGTCGTAGGGGACGGCGTCCTCGACGTCCCTCGAAAGGTCAGCAAAAGGTGAATATGGTTCGGCATGATGACATAGCTGTCAAGCGTAACATTTTCATAGTGCCGCGTTACTTCAAGCAGCGTTTTTTCGGCCAGTTTCCCGTAGTCTGTCAGTCTGCACAGTGGGACGTCGAGGACGCCGTCCCCTACGATGTGCGAAAAGATGCAGCGGTGCTCTTTCGAACAAATCGTGATGAAGTAGGAGCCGTCGTTAGAATAATCATATTCCGCAAGACGAACTTGTTTTCTGTTCCGTTTCTCCATTGGCTCAACCTATATTTTAAAAAAATCCCGAACATA
>CAZPRA010000012.1:0-19267 GCA_964588975.1 uncultured Oscillospiraceae bacterium
ATCGCTATATTGGCTCCAAGCAGATCGTGGTGCGCAGAAGTCTTCCCGGCGAGAGCATTACCACTCTGGACGGCACGGTTCGCCCGTTAAAAGAAGGCATGCTGGTCATTGCGGACGGGGATAAGCCCATCGGCCTTGCGGGAATCATGGGCGGCGAGAACAGCGAAATTCAGGCAGACACGGTGGATGTGGTCTTTGAATCTGCCAATTTCAACGGCACCTCCATCCGCCAGACTGCCCTTGCCCTTGGCATGCGCACGGACTCCTCCGGCAAATTTGAAAAGAATATTGACCCCATGCTCACGCTGCCTGCGGTGAACCGCGCCTGTGAGCTGGTGGAGCTTCTGGGTGCCGGCGAGGTAATGGACGGCGTGATTGATATCCTGAATTACGTTCCTCAGGAGAGGATTTTGCCCCTTGAGCCGGAGCGGATCAATGCGCTTTTGGGCACGGATATTTCGGAAGCAGACATGGTGGAGTATCTTCGCCGTCTGGAAATTCCGGTGGAGGGACGCAACATTCTGGTGCCTTCCTTCCGTCCCGATCTGGTGCGGACGGCAGACATTGCCGAGGAAGTTGCCCGTCTTTACGGCTACAACGAAATTCCCACCACGGCCTTCCGCAGCGAAACTGCAGAGGGGGGCTATACCGGCACCATGGTTCTGGAGAACCGGACGGGCAGCCTTTGCCGGAGCCTTGGCTACAGCGAAATTCTCACCTATTCCTTCGTGTCTCCCACGGTTTTTGACCTGATCCGTCTGCCGGAGGATTCGCCGCTTCGCGCTGCCATGCGAATTCAGAATCCCCTTGGGGAGGACGCTTCCATCATGCGCACGGTGGCGCTTCCGTCCATGCTGGCCATTTTGTCCCGGAACTATGCCTATCACAATGCCGGCGTCAAGCTCTATGAACTGGCGAAGGTCTATTTGCCTACCCAGGGACAGACCCTTCCCCGGGAACCGAAGCACCTGCTTTTGGGCACCTATGGGGAAAAGGAGGATTTCTTCACTCTGAAGGGAGAAATCCAGACCATTCTCCGGGGAATGAATGTGAAAAAAGCGGTTTACACCGCTGTGAAGGATCACCCCTCTTATCATCCCGGCCGCTGCGCCAAACTCACCGTGGACGGCACGGATGTGGGCATTTTTGGTCAAGTGCATCCTCTTGTTGCAAAGAATTATGGCATTGACGCGGAAATCTACGCAGCTGAGCTTGATTTCACTGCACTTTCCGGCCTGATCGCGCCCGCCGCCACCTATCAGCCCCTTCCCAAATACCCCGCAGTCACCCGGGACATCAGCGTCATCTGCGAGGAGGAAAAGACCGTGGCTGAGTTGCAGGACTGCATTGAAAGCAGCGCTGGCAAGCTCCTGCGGGAAGTTCGCCTGTTTGATATTTACCGGGGCAAGGGCGTTGCGGATGGGAAAAAGAGCATGGCCTTCTCCCTGACCCTTCGGGCCGACGACCGCACCCTCACCGACAGCGATTCTGATTCGGTGATCTCGACGGTTCTGGCCGCTTTGGAGCAGGACTGCGGCGCAAAATTGCGGTAAATTTTTCCGCCGGGAAAATATTCACGCTTTTTTGCTTTACTTTCCCGGGAAAGTAGGATATGATATAAGACAATGGAAAGGAGGCGGGCGTTATGGAACAGACCCCCTTAAGCAACACCATCAAATTTACCGTACCCGTTGAGAGCAATGAGGAAATGAAGCAAATCCTCACGCAGGTCTACCACTCTCTGACGGAGAAGGGCTATAACCCCATCAACCAGATCGTAGGCTACATTCTCTCTGAGGATCCCACCTATATTACCAACCACAATAATGCTCGCAGCCTCATCTGCAAGCTGGATCGGGACGAGCTGCTTCAGGAGCTTGTCCGGCACTACCTTTTTGATTAACCGGCTGAGGGGCTGCGCACCTGCGAAGCCCCTCTTTTCCGTTTCATCCCTCCCAACAACATCCATTCCCCAGCAGTGAGCGTTCCCCTTTGGGCCGATTGTAAACAATTTGTTGCAATTCCTGAAAACGACAGATTTCTGTTGACATTTCAATATCGATGTGTTACAATCCGGTTACATTTTTCTTTTGGAGGTATCTATGTCCGAAAAAAATGAAGTCCTCATGTATAAGGGTCATCCCCTGATGCGCAAGGACAATCTGATTTATTACGGCTCCATGGCGGACGAGTACATCGTCATGCTTCAGGTGCTAGAAACAAAGGATCTGAAGGATCTGGCGCTTGCCACAAAGGTCTCCGTCCAGCTTCAGAGAACGGATCCCAATTGCAAGGCTCGTGACCGCGTGGTCAAAAAGAGCGAAAAAGACGGCTTTTACACGGCGTTGGATGTTGGCTGTGTGTGGCTGGAGCGCGCACTGAGCGCAAAGTAATCAAAGCCCCGGGAGGTTTTATGAAACGGTTTTTTCAATATGGTTCCATCGCAGTGCTTGTTTTTGCCCTGAGCTGCGGCATGACGGGCTCAGTTTTTGCGCACAAAGCGCCTGAGAAAAGCACCCAACGCGAGAGTGTTCTTCGGGCAACGGTTGCAATTGATGCGCAGTTTTTCGGCCAGCTCCGCGCCCTGAGGGAGATTGACGGCCTTGGCAGGACGCCTGAGGAGCGTGACAAGGCTGCGGCGCAAACGGCGCTTTTACCCGCCAAGGCGCAACTGAACAGGGAGACGATTTCCGCCACGCGGGAGTCAATTTCCGAAAGCAGACTGAGCCGGAAGGGAAGCGGCAGAGCGCTTCCTGCAAAGGACAGCTTATCTACGGAAGCGGAGAACAAAACGCCGGACGAATTCGAGCGCACGGAAGCGCAGGAACCGGTGACAACTCAGGCTCCAACGACGGCAGAGGGTCAGGGCAATGGTCAGGCGATTGCCGATTTTGCAATGCAGTTTTTGGGCTGCTCTTATGTTTACGGCGGCTCGTCGCCCTCGGGCTTTGACTGCTCTGGGCTTGTCTACTACGTTTACGGCAGCTTTGGCTATTGCCTGAACCGTGGCGCCACCGGACAGCTCCAAAATGGCCGCGAGGTGGCACTTGAGGAGCTGCGCGCCGGTGATCTGGTCTTTTTCGGCTACGGAAGCCGGGCTGACCACGTGGGTATCTACCTTGGAAACGGGCAGTTTATCCATGCGGAGAATTCCGGAACCGGCGTCGTCATCAGCAGCTTAGTCGAGGGCTACTATGTCGGCCGATATCTCACCGCCCGCAGAATTGCAGAGTAATCGTACATAAAAAACCGTGCCGGTCACATTCGGCACGGTTTTTATATGCTGTTTATGGCGTTACGTTACCTTCTTGATGGCCTCAAAGCTCTCGGCGCTGATCACGTGCTCAATGCGGCAGGCATCCTCCGCAGCGGTCTCGGGAGAAACTCCCAGCGCCACCAGCCAGTTGGTCAGGGTGGTGTGCCGTTCAAACATCCGCTCTGCGATCTCCGAACCGGCGGGAAGAAGGGTGATAAACCCACCTTCGTCCACATGAATATAGCCGTTTTCCCGGAGATTGCGCATGGCAACGCTGACACTGGGCTTGGAAAAGTCCAGCTCGTTGGCGATGTCCACAGAGCGCACTGCACCGGTTTTCCGGTGAAGCATATAGATGGTTTCCAGATAGTTTTCGGCAGATTCGTGTATTTTCATTTCAGTCCTCCGCAGTCATTCTTGTTTGTTAGTATAACACAAGGAACATGACTTTGCAAGGACTTTCCGCGAAGGGGAAAGGATTCGCCGGGTGTTCCTTGACGCTAAGAGTGAAATGTGATAAAATAGGGCAAAATCCATGGGGAAGGGATTACCTGCTATGAGCCGTTTCAAAAAGCTGTTGACGCCGTTGGCGTTGTATTGGTATCTTCTGCGTTATGGCAGCATTTGGAAGCTGCGCTGTGCCATGGTGCAAGCTTGCGTAACGCCGGAGCACATTCGGACGGATAAGCTCATTTGGAGCGTCTATGGACATTATTATGAGAAGCGCTGCGGCTTTTTCGGGCCTTTGGCGAAGGTTGCCGGTGAGCCCTGCTTTCCTCACGGGCCCTTGGGTGTGTTCATTTCCAATGACGCCACGTTGGGGCGTGACTGTGTGATTTTTCAGAACGTGACCATTGGCTCAAACCATCTGGCGGACGGGAAACATTCCGGTGGGCCGGAGCTGGGCGACCGGGTGTATGTGGGTGCCGGTGCCGTGATCATCGGAAATGTCAAAATCGGCAACGGCTGCCGGATCGGTGCCGGTGCGGTGGTTTATGAGGATATGCCGGAAAACTCTGTGGCGGTTTGTGCGCCTACCCGAATTCTCCGGCGGGATGCGCCCATGGACAACCGCCACTTCCAGCACACCCCAAATGGCAGCGTGCTGGTGTTTGAAAACGGCGCTTATCATCCAGTTGAAAAAAATAAAAAATAGAAAAATGCAACCGTTTCCGAAAAATGCTGTGTATATCATCGGAACGCAGTGAAAGAGGTGACTGCATGGACGACGAGCAGATCATTGACCTGTACTTCCGCCGGGATGAAAGGGCAATTGCCGAAACAAAGAAAAAATACGGTGCTTACTGCGGCGCGATCGCCAGAGCCATCGTGCCCGACGCGCTGGATTGTGAGGAATGTACCAATGACACATGGTTCAGTGCATGGCGCTCCATTCCGCCCAAGCGCCCGTCAAATCTGGCGGCGTATCTTGGAAAGCTGACGCGAAATCACGCCATCAACTGCTTTCGGAAAAGCCACGCGGAGAAGCGAAGGATCAATGAATTTGCGGTTTCTCTGGACGAGCTGGGAGAGTGCGTCTCCGGCAGGAGTCTGGAAACAGACGATGCCGAGGCCATTGGAGCATGTATCAGCGCGTTTTTGCGGGAACAGAAGCCCCTCAACCGCCGTGCCTTTGTCTGCCGGTACTTTTACTGCCAGTCCATTGGAGAGATCGCCCAGCGCTTTTCGGTCAGCGAAAGCCATGTGAAATCTCTCCTGTTCCGAATGCGGGGCAAGCTCCGCATATCTTTGGAGCAAAACGGGATCACCGTGGTTGCTTCGGAAAGGAAGGCTGACCATGAAACATGAAGGGCTGATTCACGCCATTGGCGCGCTGGACGACGACCTTTTGACGGAAGCGCTGGAACCATTGCCAAAGGAAACACGTAAACCCACTGCGCTGACGCGTTGCCTGATGCTGGCGGCATGTCTGGCGCTGGTGGTGTTTGGCGCGGTTTCCCTGTTTTCTGGCGGAACGGCATTGAAGCTTGAGGTGGAGGGAAATGTGCTCCGGGAAAAAGAACCGGTGGAGCTTTCTCTTTTGACCACGGCGCGGCAGAGCTCCGGCGGGCAGCGGGAACTGACCCTGAATCTTTCCTGCGGCAAAGAAACGTGGCAACTAAGCTGCGGAGAAGGCTGCGCTTTCTGGGACGATGACGGACAGCTTTGCACAAGCCTGACTGTCTCCGGCGAGAGGGAAGTCTCCTGGATTTTAGATCTGTCTGCCGGACAGAGCTTTACCCTGACTGCTCGGGGAACGGAGGAAACCATGCTGGTGACTGCCATTCTCACACAGGACGGTGAAGGGGTTCTCCTTACCGCCGAACAACAAAAATAAGATTTGAAAGGAATTCAACCAACCATGAAAAAACTTCTTTCTCTGATGATGGCCATGCTTCTGCTGGTCTCTGCACTGACCCTGACCGGCTGCACGGCCAAAGACGACAATTCCGGTAACGGTGACACCACTCAGGCACCGGAAAGCACCAATGCCCCTGAGACCACTCAGGAGCCTGAGGCTCCTGCATACCTCTCTGCAACGGAGCTTTATGAAGCAATCTGGGCGGCCTATGGCGAGGACAACAAGTTTGCCTGCGCCGGTGGCGATGCCGACCACAGTGCCGAAGCTCCCGCAACCTTTGCCCTGACGGATGAAAACAAAGAAACCTTCCAATATCTGCTCCATGTGACGGATGAGCTTTACGATATGCTGGATGACGATGTGGCAACCTTGCAGCACATGATGAACACCAATACCTTTAGCTCTGCCGTTGCAAAGCTGAAGGATGCTTCTCAGGCTGCGGATTTTGCTGAGGCTTACAAGACGGCCATCCAGTCCCAGCAGTGGATGTGCGGCTTCCCCGACAAGGTCACTGTGATTCAGATGGGCGACTATGTGGTCATGGCCTATGGCTCTGAGGACAACATCAACAACCTGATGGCTGCCTGCGCCGCAGTGGACGCTGACGCCAACGTGCTCATGGAAGCACCTGCTGTGCTGGACTGATACTATTATCCCATAAAAAGTTGACAACTTTTTACGGAATCTTTTTGTGCCGTTCGGCACAAAAAACGTATCATGCGAGTTTCTACGCCCTGACGGGCTATAAAAAGTAGACATTTTCGAATATCTACTTTTTAAAGAAACTCGGTATGATCAAAGAATATGGAAAAGCCACCGGCGGCGGATGTCAGATTACCGCCGCCGGTGACATTTTTAGGAAAAGGAGAGAGTGGTAGCGTGCTATTTTCCAGTATTCCCTTTCTGTTCTGGTTTTTGCCCTGCGTGCTGCTGGTGTATTTTGTCGTCCCCAAATGTCTGAAAAATGGGGTGCTGTTGCTGTTCAGCCTGGTCTTTTATGCATGGGGTGAGCCGCGATATGTGGTGTGGATGCTTCTGGCCATTTTAATGGGCTATGTGTTTGGACTGCTCATCCAGCACTTTTCGCAGAGGCGTGGGCTTTCGAGGCTGCTTTTGATCCTCTCGGTGGTCAGCAGTCTGGCCATGCTCTGCTATTTTAAGTACGCAGACTTTTTTATTGAGAATTTCAATGCAGCAACGGGACTGTCCGTCCCACTCCTGCGCCTGACGCTGCCCATCGGAATCAGCTTTTATACCTTCCAGATTTTGAGCTATACCGTGGACGTTTATCGGGGAGAAGTGGCGGCTCAGAAAAATCCGATCAATTTGGCTGCCTATGTTGCCCTGTTTCCCCAGCTCATTGCCGGTCCCATCGTGCGCTACAGCGACGTGGCGGAGCAATTGAACCATCGCAGCCATTCCTTTGCTCAGGCATCCGAGGGAATTCGCCGCTTTGTTCTGGGTCTGGGAAAGAAAGTCCTCATTGCCAATCTGCTGGGAGAACTGTGCGATGTGTTCCGGGCATCACAGGATTTGTCGGTGCTGTTTTTCTGGCTCTATGCCATTTCCTGCTCCCTGCAAATCTATTTCGATTTTTCCGGCTACAGCGATATGGCCATCGGCCTTGGCCGCATTTTTGGCTTTCATTTTCTGGAGAATTTTGACTACCCCTTTATTTCCACCAGCATTACGGAATTCTGGCGGCGCTGGCATATTTCCCTTGGCTCCTGGTTCCGGGACTATGTTTATATTCCCTTGGGAGGCAACCGGGTCAAGCCATGGCGACAGATTTTCAATATCCTGCTTGTGTGGATGCTCACCGGCTTCTGGCACGGCGCGGCATGGAATTTTATCGCATGGGGACTGTATTTCGGTATCCTTCTCATTGTGGAGAAGCGCTGGCTGCTGAAGGGACTGAAAAAATCCCGGGTGTGGAGCCATGTTTATGTGCTCCTTTTGGTCATCATCAGTTTTGTGATTTTTGACGCTTCCAGCCTTCAGGAGGCTGCATCCTGCCTGAAATCCATGTTTGGATTTGGCGGTTATCCTCTCGTGTCACGGGAAGCCCTTTATTACCTGCGCAGCTATGGCCTTGTGCTCCTTGTGGGAATTGTTGGTGCAATGCCCCTTGGAAAAGCGTTATGGCAGCGCCTTCAAAGTTTTTCCTTGGGGAAAACCCTTACGGCTTACGCACAGCCCATCGCCCTTGGCGTGCTGTTTCTGGTGTGCACGGCCTATCTGGTGGATGGCTCATATAATCCCTTCCTCTATTTCCGGTTTTAGGAGGCTGGCATATGAAAAAATACGGAGATAAAATCTGTGTGATCTCGGTGGGTGTCCTGTTCGCTCTGTTGGTTTTGGCGGCATGGCTTTGGCCCAATCAGGCTTTTTCCAACAGCGAACGGCGCAAGCTTGCGCAAATGCCGGATTTCAGCCTGACTTCGGTGATGGACGGCAGCTTTATGAAGGATTTTGAAAGCTATACGCAAGATCAGTTCCCCCTCCGGGACGGCTTTCGAACCTTGAAGGCTGTGACCGCCTATTCTGTTTTGCAGCAGTTGGATAACAACGATATTTATGTGGAAAACGGCTATGCCGCCAAGCTGGAATACCCCCTGAACGAAGACTCGGTGAATCACGCCATGGACCGTTTTGACTATCTTTATGAGCAATATCTGAAAGATACGGATGTGAAGATCTATTCCGCCGTGGTTCCCGACAAGAGCTATTATCTGGCGGACGAAAACGGTTATCTTTCCATGGACTATGAGCGGCTTTTTGAAATCGTCCGGGAACGAATGAGCTACAGTTCCTATATTGACCTGACGGAAAGCCTTGACATTACGGATTATTACCGGACGGACACCCATTGGCGGCAGGAATGTCTGACGGACTCGGCACAGCTTCTTGCCAATGCCATGGGCGTCAGCCTTTCTGGAGAATATGAAAGCGTAACGCTCCAAACGCCTTTTTACGGTGTTTATTATGGTCAGTCTGCCCTGCCGCTGGGCGCGGACACGCTGACGTACCTGACCAATGAGAATTTGGAAAACTGCATTGTGACGAATTTTGAAAACGGCACCGTGGGCGGCATTTACGACATGGAAAAGGCGGAAGGGAAGGACCCTTATGAGATGTTCCTCTCCGGCTCGGTGTCTCTTTTGACCATTGAAAATCCCGCTGAGACTTCCGGCCGGGAGCTGATCGTCTTCCGGGACTCTTTTGGCAGCAGCATTGCACCGCTTCTGGCTGAGGGCTATTCCAAAATTACCCTTGTGGACATCCGCTATCTGCGGGTCGATTTCCTGGGACAGTTTTTGAATTTTGAAAATCAGGATGTGCTGTTTCTCTACAGTACCTCGGTTTTAAACCATAGCGAAACCTTCACCTGAGCGCAAACCCCTCCTGACGAAAAGGAGGGGTTTGATTTTTGCGCAAGCGTTGATTTCGCGCGGATTTTTGCGCTGGAAATCATTGCTTGGCGCAGAAAAACTCTTGACACAGACGGAGCAGATGTGTATAATTGAGATAACTATAGGTGAAACTGGATAGCTTTGTCGGCTTACGCAAAATGAGACGAAAAAACAGAGTAAATTCACCCGTAGAAACCGTGAAACCCCGGACACCAGAGGTAGTTTTTGCATGAAGGATGACAACAGAAAGATTGCCAGAGTTGGCCTTAGACGCGTGCTGCGCGCACTTTGGCACAAAATATGGATCGTTGGCATCGCTGCGGTCGTCTGTGCTGCGATTGCCTTTAGTGTTTCGGTACTGTTCATTGCCCCGCAGTATGAAGCCACTACTATGCTTTATGTGGCCAACAGCTCCATCTCCTTTTCTTCGACCACCCTCAGCATTTCCAGCGCAGATCTGACAGCGGCGCAAAGCCTTGTGAAAACCTATCTTGTGGTTCTCAACAGCCGCAGCACCCTGGAAACGGTCATTCAGGAGGCCGAGGTGGACTATAGCTATGAGCAGCTACAGGATATGATCAGCGCCGGTGCGGTGAACGAGACGGAGATTTTTCAGGTGACTGTCACCAGCCACGACCCCATGGAGGCCAAGCGCATTGCCAACGCCGTTGCGGTCGTCCTGCTAGCAAAGATCCCCGATATCATCGACGGAAGCTCTGTGCGCGTGGTGGATTATGCCGTCACCCCAGCAGAGCGGTCTTATCCGAATGTTTTCGTCCATGGCCTTGTTGGGCTTGCCCTTGGCGCGGTCGTGAGCACGCTTGTCATCATTCTTCTGGAACTGAGCAACACGACTGTCCGCTCTGAGAGCTATCTGGCTCAGGCATATGCCGATGTGCCGATTTTGGCCGTTATCCCCAACACGCAGGAGTCCGGCGGCGGCTACTACACCAGCTACCGCAGAGCTTCCCGGAAGGAAAGGGGTGCCAAGCGGTGAGAATGAAAAAGCGCACGAATGCACAGCAAAATGTCTGGAACAAGGATACCATGTTCGGCGCCAATATGAGCTTTGCCGCTTCGGAGGCATATAAGCTTTTGCGCACGAATATCCTCTTTTCCTTTGCCGACGGGCAGTGCCACGTTTTGGGCGTGACCAGCGCCATCAGCGGCGAGGGAAAAAGCCTGACCGCCTGCAATCTGGCATTTTCTTTGGCCGAGGCCGGAAAAAAGGTGCTCCTGCTGGACGGCGATCTCCGCCTGCCAACGGTTGCATCCAAGCTGGGGCTTCCCAGAGAGCCCGGCCTGACCAACCTGCTCATCTCCCATGCCGATCCCCGCAGCGCCATCCGCCATTGCAGCGACGCTGCCGGTCTGGATGTACTCACGGCCGGTGCCCCGGCGCCTAACCCGTCCGAACTTCTTGGCTCCGGACGCATGGAGGAGCTTTTGGGGCAACTCGCTCGGGATTATGAGTATATTATAATGGATCTGCCGCCGGTGACGGTGGTCAGTGACGCGCTTGTTGTCTCCCGCCTGCTTCACGGCGTTGTGATGGTGGTGCGTGACGGCGCGGTGGAAGAACGCCTACTTGCCGATGCTATGCGCCAGATCAAAATGGTCGGCCTTCGCGTGCTCGGATTTGTTTATAATTGCAGCACCGTCGGCTCCGGGAAATACTATCGAAGCTACTATAAGCATTACGGCGAAAGAAAGGGCAAAGACCGGGAAAAGAAAGCCTGATCTGCCCGACGGCTGAGGCCGTCTGCACGGTGCCTGCTCCGGCACAAACGCGAGAAGGAGAGCTAAGAAACGCCGACCTTGCAAATCATGGAGTGAAGAAATGACAAAACACAGAGTTTTCTGGATCGCCTCTGGATTGCTGCTTGCTTTGCTGCTGGTTTTCGGAAGCGTCCTGATCAAACATATGCAAACCGGCGAAAAGCCCGCTGTGATTTTGGCCGGTCAGCAAACGGAGCCTGAGGAACCGCTCCCACCCGAAACGTCGCAGGACGAAGCGGGGCCTTCCAATGCGCCTTCTGTGACGGAACAAACGCAGGAGCCGGATGAGCCCAGCCCCAGTGAGAGCGATGCGACGCCCGTCAAGCCCACTGCGCCGCCGACGACTCCGCCGACAAGCGGCGAAATCGAGGATCTTCAGGGGAGGATTGACGCTCTGCTGGCAGAGGTTTATGCGCTGCGGGAGTATTACACTGCGCAGCTTGCCTATCTTGAAGCCGACGCCCGGGCGCAGTATGAAGCGCTGTCCTACGACAAGCGCACCAAGGAAAACAAACAGAGCATTGCACTGGACTGCATTGAAAAAGCCTACGCGCTGGAGGACGAATGCGACAGTCGCATGGATGACATTTGCAGCGAGTTGGGGCATTTGCTGCTCCGGACGGACGGCGACATGAATTTGATCAGCCAAATCCAGTATGCCTACGCAAAAGAAAAAGAAACCGCGAAAAATCAGTTTATTGAACGTTATGCAGATTATTTCGGCTGAGCCGAATCTGAAAATAGAGAAGGACTTTATTCATCAGGAGGTAAATATCATGAAAAAAGTTATTGCACTTCTTCTGGCAGTAGTGACGGTTTTCGCCCTCGTTGTACCCGCATCGGCAGCTTCCCGCTTCCCCGATGTCACCGGTCACTGGGCGGAGTCCTACATTGAAAACTGGGCTGACAAGGGTGTCATCTCCGGCTACTCCGACGGCACGTTCCGTCCGGATCAGGAAATCACCCGTGCCGAGGTCGCGAAGGTTCTGGCATTGGCCTATGAAATGAAGATCTACGGAGATGTGACAGACTTTACGGATGTCTCCGAGGATGACTGGTTCTATACCTATGCCCAGCTTTGCTCATCCAATGGCGTGGTCAATGGCTACCCCGACGGTACCTTCCAGCCCAATGCCTCCATCACCCGCAGCGAAGCGGTCAAGATGGTCTGCCTGGCTGCCGGTCTGACCGAGAAGGACTCCGGCATTGAGGAAGTCGGCTTCAAGGATGAAAGCAGCGTGCCTCAGTGGTCTCTGGGCTATTGGAATGCCCTGTACCATGCCGGTGTGATCCACGGCTATCAGGAGGACAACACCCTCCGGCCTCTGCGGAACATCACCCGTGCGGAGTTCATCAAGATCCTGTGCATGGCTTTCAGCGAAGTGAAGATCTATGAATTCACCGTTACCATTTCCGACAATCTCGGCAACACTGTGACGGACTCCGTTTCCTACCTCACCGGCGACTGCCGCGTGATCGAAACGTTGGTTCCCATGCTGATTGCCAACCGCTCCACCTTTGCGCAGGTCTTCCCCTCTGTTGAAATGCGCAAGCTTCTCGACGAGGGCATTGCAATTGCTCAGGCTGGCTATGCAAACGGCTGGACGGATGAGTCTCTGGCACAGTGGCAGAACTATATCGACACGAACTTTGCTGATGTTTCCGGTGATCCTCCCGCCATCGCCTATATTTCCAACGTCCTTTCCACCATCAACACCATGAAGATGGATGTTCCCTATGAGATGCGCGATTTCCACGACACGCAGGAGGGTAGAGAGGATATCACCTATACCGTGCTGATCACGGCAAGCGTGATGGACTAATTCCAAAACACTTTCTATACCGGTCGGCTGGACTCAGTCGACCGGAATAGTGTTGCTTTTGCCAATTCGTTCGTTTGGGAAGTGGCTGACCCGGCCACGCAACGATGCCTTTACCCAAGGCGTCTTGCTGGCCGGTTTTTGATTTTTTGGCTAAGGCAGCTTTTTACGGACGGAAAGCCTTACACAAGAGGGGAGTGCCCAAGCGTGAAAAATTCCAAAATGCATTGGCGCGCCATTGACGCTGCACTGATTGCGGCGCTTTTTTTAGGCGTTCTGCTGACCGGCTGTGGCGAGCACACGGCGCTCACGGACAGTAGCTCTGAAGCCAATCTGACCTCGAATTACGGCTTTGAGGATGAAAGCCTCTGGCCGGAGGCGCCCGATGAGACGCTTGGCGTTTGCGTGGACACGCCTTACATCAATATTTATTATCCGCAGGAGCTTTTGGACAAGATCATCCCCGAGAACACCGTCACGGATGACAAAAGCGTGACTTTATTTTATACCGACCTATCCGGCAAGCGGGTGGAGCTTTTCTCCATTATTCTTGGCGCTGAACAGGACGGCGCCTATCTTCTGGGCTGGATTCCGGATGAAAACGGCGCTAAGTTTGCCGTTTCTTCACAGGTGCACGAGGTTGACCCGTCAGAATGGACGGATGCGGAGTATTCCGAAATTTGCTCTCTTCAGGAGCGAATGAATGATATCATTGGCGAAATTCAGAATTACGAGGGCTTTGAGCCCAATCGTTAGAACACTATTTGGAGGTACATTATGAAAACTGGCTTTATGGGAAGACTGGTTTCTCTGCTTCTGGTGCTTGTCATGCTCATTTCTGTACTACCAGTGCAGATTTTTGCGTCGCAAACCGAGGAAACCACTGCCGCGGCGACGGAAACGACCAAGGCATATGCTTCCGCAACGTTGGAAGACCGCCTTGCGGCCATCCGCGCGGCTGCACCAAAGGTATTTGAAAAGCGAGCCGAAGAAGCCGCTGCCGAAGCCGCCGCTGATACTACCGAGAGCGAAGAAGCTTCGGAAGCAGAAGCTCCGGAGACAGAAGCGCCCGAGGCGGAGGATTCCAACACGGCAGTCCGTGCGGCCATGAGAGCGTCTAGCTGCGAAGGTCACAGCGTCGTTGTCGTGACCGATGAGGGGCTCCCTGCCACCTGCACGACCACCGGCCTGACGGAGGGCACACACTGCGCCATCTGCGGCCGCATCATCATCGAGCAGGAGGAGATCCCGGCAAAAGGCCACGATATGCAGCCCGTGGAGGGCAGAGCGCCCATGTACGGCAGTGCCGGCTGGGAGCCTTACGAGGCTTGCTCTCGCTGCTCCTACTCGACCTATGTCGAGATCCCGGCTCTGGAAGCCCCCCACATCACCGATTACGAAGCTTTTGTCGAACATCTGTCCATGCTGGAAGAAGCGGCGGCCATGTATGTCATGGAAACCCCCGGCAAGGATCCCCTCGACCTCGTCATTAAATATATCCGAACCGGCGTCGAACGCTACAACTCCGGCTCGTGGGGCATCATGGCCGGCTACGAGGATGCCGACTTTGCCAAGTTTGTCCAGGAAATTCAGGATGAGATCAACTCGGAGGCGGAATCTGTCGAAGGGATGATCTGCATCACGAGCATGAAATACATCGACAACTTTGAGCTTCCCAACGGCGATACCGTCGACTTCGGCCATATGTTCGGCACGATGGATATCACCTACCACAACAATTTCAGCCAGAACCATGCGGATGTCGCAGGCTGGGCCGGCGACATCGTCGACCTGATCAGCCTTGCCGACCAGTACGGTCTGCACGGTGCGACGACTGTCGAAGAGCTGGTCACGGTCATCAAAGAAAAATACTTCCTCTGGAACCAGAGCGACATCGAAGCCCTTTACGGCGAAGAAGTCAAAGAGGGCAGCTTCAGTCTGACCGACCTCTACGGCGACCTTGACGGCCTGTATCTGTGCAACGAGCTTTCGAAACTGACGGAGTATGAGTGCGGCGACCTGTATAACCTCGTATGTGCATACTTCACCGAGAGCCTGACCCTCGAAAGCCGTGCCGATTACTACATCGAAAACCGTGTCAACGGCATCTCCACCCGTGCAGCTCTGCGTGAGGCGGTCTATAATGCTTACACCGGCAACAAGGTCGTTGCCACCTTAGAGAGCACCCGTGAGCTGACCTCGGACGATGTTTCCATGCTCCGCAAGGCGGCGTGCTATGTCTTTGCCGACTACATCTGTAAGCTCGCCGGTGACTATGTCGAGGTCACGGAGAACGACTATTATACCGTCTTCTCCTCCGAGACGACCGTCCTGTGCCCCGGCATTACACAGGATATAAAGTACGCCACCACTGCCGACGGCAAGCAGATCGTCTACTACACCGCCACTGCTGACCTGACCCGTGATGACCTTGAGGTCTATGCCAACTATAACAACAACGATCCCGGCGCCGGCTGGGCGATGCAGCGCGTTATGGATCAGGCCAATGCTGCGCAGGAAAAGTACGGCAACCCCGACAGCGAATACTATATCGAAAACTACAACGTCATCACCGCCATCAACGCTGACGGCTTCAATATGTCCACCGGACAGCCGACCGGCCTTCTGGTCATGAACGGAACGGAGTATTCCCCCATTGATAAGGACGGATTCTTCGGCATCCTGAAGGACGGCACCCCTGTCATCGGCACGATGGAAGAATACAATACCACCTACAAAGATCAGGTGCGTGATGCCGTCGGCGGCTTCGGCACCCGATTGATCAAGGACGGCAAGATCGCAATCACCGCTAGCAGCTCCTATTATTCCAACCGTGCCTCCCGTACCGCCGTGGGTATCACCGCCACCGGCAAGGTCGTCTTCATGGTGCTCGACGGCAGACAGGAGCCCCGCTCCTGCGGCGGCAGCATGGAAGAAATCGCTCAGATCATGTTTGAAGCCGGCTGTGTCGAGGCACTCAACCTTGACGGCGGCGGCTCGACCACCTATGTCGCCAAGCTTCCCGGTGAGGACGAGCTGAGCATCGTCAACACCCCCTCCGACGGCTATGCCCGTTCGGTCGCAACGACGTTGATAATGGTTTCCACCGCCCCCAGCTCCACCGCTTTTGACCATGCTGTTCTGGAGGCTGAGGCATACTATATGACCGTCGGCAGCAGCGTGACCTTCTCCGCCTCCGGCATCAGCGCAACGGGTAACGCCGCAGACCTCCCCGAGAGCGTCGTTTGGGCGGTGTCCGATACGAGCTATGCAAGCATCGGCGAGGATGGCGTCCTGACCGCAAAAAAAGAGGGCAGCTTCGATGTGCAGCTCCTACTCGGAGACGAAGTCGTCGGCTCAAGGACGGTCAACATCGTCACCCCGGACAACCTCTATTTCACGAAGAACAGCGTCAATCTGGTCTACGGCCAGTCCGTCGATCTGCCCATCAAGGTTGTCTATGCCAACAAGAATGTGGCTTTTAACGCAAACGACCTCGTTTTCACCCTCAGCAACGCCACCGCTGGAACCATGTCCGGCGTGACATTCACGGCCTCCGAGACAACGGCGGTCAAGAATGTCAAGATCACGGCCGCACTTGCCGCAAATTCCGACATGACGGCCTCCGTTACCGTTTCCCTCTATAATCAGGGTGAAATGTCCTTTGACTTCTCGCAGGCTACCGGCGGCAACGACCAGATCTCGTGGGATCGCAAGGTCTCCAACTCCACGACCGAGGATAACAGCACCTATCTCGTTGTCGACCCGACGCAGGATATGGTCACGGACTACACCTTCGCCATTGACATGGCCAAGATCCCCATCCCCGAGCAGCTCAATGACCTCATCTACATGCTCCCCGGCTCCGATGCTTCCGACGCCTCCGCATGGGGTTTCCTCTTGCAGCTTGCCGAGCGTGTCAGCGCACTGACCGAGGTCAAGCCCGTCGTGCAGTTCGACCCGAATTTCGATGTCGACTACTCCGGGCTGAAGCTGGTCAATGACTACTTCACCCTCACCGAGACGGAATTCGATGAGGAGACGAACACTCTCACCCTGACACTCAAGTGGATCAAGCAGACTGCCGCCATCGACGAGGAAAATGCCAACCCCCTGTGCATCCTCAGCGGCATCAAACTGACTCCCAAGGACGATGCGGCGTGGGACTCCAAGCAGTCTCTTACCCCCACCGTCAACGGCACCATCGCCTACACGATCTATCTGCGCGCCAGTGCCCTGTACTCTTTCTCGCAAAAGCCCGAGAATCAGGAGACGTTCGGCCTGTACCCCTACGCCAATCCCGATCTTGAGAGCGACAAGGGCGGCTATTTCGCCGATACCTACTGCACCTTCACGGATACCTATACCCTCGTCAACTCCCTGAAAAACGGCTGGTATCTGGTCGACGGCGGCTACGCTTATTACAAGGACGGCGTTGCGTGCACCGGCATCTGCGAGGTCGAGGGACTCTATTATGACTTCGGCGAGAACGGCGTCAATTCCAACAAGACGACCTATTCCGGCCTCATTATCAAGGACAACGGCCGCTACTACGCCCTCCTCGGCGAGCTCACCTCCGGCTGGTACGAGGTCAACGGCGACTACTATTACTTCAACCCCACCACCTTCAAGGCGCATACCGGCGTCAGCAAGGTCGGCTCGTATACCTATACCTTCGATGAGGCCGGCCGCCTCGTCCTCGGTGCCTTCGTCAAGACCGACAAGGGTACCCGTTACTACTGGGCCGGCAAGCTCGATGTTCGTGTGTGGGTCGAGACCGATGCCGGGAGACTCTATGTTAACGACAACGGTTATGTCGTCTATGGCAACTATCCCGTCATCGAAAACGCAACGGAAGACGCTGTCTGGATGCACTTCGACGAGACGACCGGTGCCTATACCGGCATCTGCGACGGCTTTATCACACGCTATGGCACTGTGTACTACTGCGAAAACGGCGAGTGGTTCTATGGCGCAATCCGAGTAGCCGACGGCATCATCTTCTGCGGAACGAACGGCGTCGTCAAAGTGAATGACTCTTGCTACATCTCTTCCAGCCTTGAAGTCACTGCCGGTCTGCAAAACGGAACCTATTGGTGCGACAGCAACGGCTATATTCTGGCAAACGGCTTTGCTACGATTTCCGGCAGCACCTACTATTTCACAAATTATGTCCGTGCGAAGGGCCTAATGAAGATCGGTGATGACTACTACTTCTTCAACACAGGCGACGGAAAGATGTCCTGCGATGTCACATTGTGGGTTTCCGGCAGCAATGCCTATGGACTTGCCGGCGGATACTACTACTTCCAAGAAGACGGAACCATGTATGTCCCCGATGCCGGCGGCGTCAAAGCAATCGTCGAAGAAAACGGCAAACTCTATTTCACAATCGACGGCGTGAAGCAGACCAATGGCCTGAATGAGCTCGACGGAGAGCATTACTATGCCAAGAGCAACGGCGTCCTCGCCAGAAGCGAAACGGTCTGGGTCTCTGCACTCAACGACCTGATCGCCGAGACCAAGGGCTACTTTGCCTTTGATTCCGAGGGTAAGCTCATCAAGACGGGCTTCGTCACCGGCGGCGGATATACTTACTACTATAATGATCTCGTCCGAGCAAAGGGACTGACCAAGATCGGCGAGGACTATTACTTCTTCAATACCGGCAGCGGCGCAATGTCCTGCGATGCTACCGTGTGGATCTCCGGCAGCAACGCTTACGGTCTTGCCGCAGGCTACTACTATTTCCAAGCAGACGGCAAAATGTATGTTCCCACTGCGACCGCCGGCAAGGCGATCGTTGAAGAAAATGGAAATCTTTACTTCACCATCGACGGCGTGAAGCAGACCAATGGCTTGAACGAGCTGGACGGAGAGTATTACTATACCAAGAGCAACGGTGTCCTCGCCAGAAGCGAAACGGTCTGGGTATCTGCACTCAACGACCTGATCGCCGAGACCAAGGGCTACTTTGCCTTTGATTCCGAGGGTAAGCTCATCAAGACTGGCTTCGTCACCGGCGGCGGAAATACTTACTACTATCATGATCTTGTCCGCGCAAAGGGCTTGACCAAGATCGGTAATTACTATTACTTCTTCAATACCGGAAGCGGTTCAATGTACAAGGACAGTACGCTCTGGATCTCCGGCAGCAACGCATACGGCCTTGCCGCAGGTTACTACTACTTTGGGGAAGACGGCAAGCTGGTCATCCCCTGCGACCATAACAATACCGCCCTCGTCAACGCCTCCGAGCCGACCTGCACCGTTGACGGCTATACCGGCGACACGGTTTGCAGCGACTGCGGCGAGACGATTGCCTATGGTTCGAGCATCCCTGCCCTCGGCCACGACGAGGTTCACCACGACGGCAAGACGGCCACCTGCACCGAACCGGGCTACGAAGCCTATGTGACCTGCTCCCGTTGCGACTATACGACCTATCAGGCGATCCCGGCCACCGGCCATCATCACACCTCTGTCGTGACCGCCCCGACCTGCACCGACCGGGGCTATACCACCCACACCTGCTCCTGCGGTGATACCTATGTCGATTCCTATGTCGACGCCCTCGGCCACGACGAGGTTCACCACGACGGCAAGGCCGCAACCTGCACCGAACCGGGCTACGAAG
>CAZPRA010000013.1:0-18943 GCA_964588975.1 uncultured Oscillospiraceae bacterium
ATTCTATTTTGCAATTTTGAAAGCAGCTTGTCAAAAAGACTTTTTTGACAAGCTGACACAAAGTATTCCTGCGTTTTCCGAAGCTCGGTTTGCGAAAAAATCTCTCGCTGCCCGCTCTTGCCGATTTCATCAGAGCTTCCCTAAGACTGCCTTTGGACGCAATGGGGGATGAAAATGAAACGAACAGACGGAATATTCAGCCTTGTTGCGCTTGTGCTGGTGACGGCGCTGCTTCTGGGGCTTTGCTCGGCGCTCTCGGCTGCGCAGCGGCAGGAGCCGGACAATCCCATCGCGTCTGAGGCAAGGCGTCTGGAACCGGAGTCCTTTTCCGGGGACGGAGCTTCTGCCCAAAACGGCAGCGCAGAACCGCAGGAGAGTACGCAAAATGAGGAACCGGAACCGACGCAGGAGCCAACACAGCCCCTTGACGAGCCGGAAACGCCGGAGGTAATGCAGGATGAACCCCGCAAGGAGGAACCAACGGAACTTCCGGACGGGGGCGAAACAGAACCGGATGACGCAAACGACGGCGATGGCGGCATAACGGACGGCGATTCGGAAGACGGCGAGAGCAACACGGAGCCGAAAATTTTCACGGACTTAAAAACCGTGACCCTGACAAAAAACGAGCTGCCGGACGGCATAGTGCATTTTGTGGCCTATCCCGTGGGCGACGGGGAAAACCTGTCCGTCCGGGTGAGACTGAAGAACGAGAGCAACCCCGGAAACGGCACGCTGCTCCACTCGGAAGACGGCAGAAACTATCAGGCGGCCTTGGATTTTAACATGGAGAACACCTTCGTTCTGACTCTGTGGGACGGCGATACGCTTCTGGGCACCGTGCTCTACCGCGTGGGATACTATGCAGACAAGGCAAGCACTCAGGAGCCGGAGGTCGGAGAATACCCGCCCTCGGTGCTTACCAATTTGGACGGCGAGACGCTTCAGATGAGCTCCCGCAGCTTTCCTCTGACGGTCATCGCCAGAACGAATGCAGCCCTTGGCGCTGAACCGATCTATTCCAACCGCATTGAGGTCAGACTGGATGGAAAGGCCGTGGAAAAGAGCTACGGCGACGCGCAGCCGACCTATCTTCTGAATTTTGAAACGCCGCAGAGCGGCGACGTGGCAACTTTTGAACTGACGGTTCTTGCATGGGACGGCCAGGGAAATTCCACCCTGCGGATCTATACGCTGAGCTATCGCCAGATCAACGAGGGCGACGACGCGGGCTTTGTCACGCTGGTTCTGGACGCGACCACGGTGGGTCTGGGCATTCTTGACAGCGGCACGCTGGCCGTCACGGAGGGGGAAACGGTAGCCTCCGTGGTGCTCCGCTTTTTGGAGGAATATGGCTATGAAGCGGATTATCAGGGCACCGTCACAACAAATTTTTATCTGCGCAGGATTCTGCGCAGCGACCTTGCCTACCGTGCGCAGGTTCCCGCAGAGCTTTGGGAGCTGATTTTGCGCGATGGCATCACCACAAACACGAATTTTGACCGCGACAGTCTGGGTGAATTTGACTTTACGCAAGGCTCCGGCTGGATGTATTCCATCCAGAACACGCTCTATGAGGGCACCGGAATGAGCGGCTACCAGGTTCGCGACGGCATCACGATCTATCTCCGCTTCACCCTGTCCTACGGAAAGGATATCGGCGGCTATGACGCAACCGGCGGCGGCTACGGCGCTCTGAGCAGCTATTGCGGCGTGTGGGTCAACGGGGGTTACCAGCCCTTGGAGCACACGTTTTGTGAAACAGACCGCCTTGAGCCAACACAGGGCGAAGACGGCTATGTGGAATACACCTGCGAAAAATGTGGGCAGACCATGCGGGAAATTCTGCCCGCGTTGAGCGGCGAAACGGATACCGAGCTTGAGCCCGAGTTGCCGCCGGAACCTGACCCGGCACTGCCGCCGGAGGACGGACAGGGGAGAGCTTCCCTAAGGAGAAAACAATGAAGCACCAAAATAAATGGATTGCACTTTTATTGTGTGCAGCGCTTCTGTGCGGCACGGCTTTTGCCGCGCAGGAGGAAACGCTGGAGCAGCAAATTGCACACGCTGCGCAAGGACTGTCCGCCCTGGGAGGCAAAGCGGGCACCGCACTCAACAGCCCGGAACGCTTTCCTGCCGGAACCTCCGGCTGCGATTGGACGGCGATGGCGCTGGCGCTTGCAGGTTCGGAGGAATACTATGCGCAATATCTTCAATCGCTTGAGACGCTTGTGCAAAACGCCTATGCGCAGCAGGGTTGTCTGGACAGCAGAAAGGCCACGGAATACCATCGCATTGCTCTGACGGTGCTGGCCCTTGGAGGCGAACCAACGGCCTTCGGCAAAAAGCCGGACGGAAGCGAAATTGACCTGATCCGCGACGGCACCTATGCCTATGCGGGTGACTCTCTCGGAGCGCAGGGTCTCAACGGCTGGATCTGGGCGCTCATCACGCTCGACGCTGCCGGAACAGAGGTTCCCACCGATGCGCGTTATCAGAAAAGTGACATGATAGAAAATATCCTTGCGGCGCAGGAGCCGGACGGAGGCTTCGGACTCATCGGCGGGAAATCCGACGTGGACATCACCGCCATGGCGCTGCAAGCGCTTTCGCCCTATCAAAACGAGTGCCGTGAGGCGGTCGACGCAGCACTTTCCTATCTGTCTGGCTGCATGAGTGAAACCTGCGGATACGACGGATACGGCGCCCGCAGTGCCGAGAGTGCTGCACAGGTGGTGCTTGCTCTGACCGCGCTTGGGATCGACCCGGAGCGCGACGAACGCTTTCTCCGGGGAGAAAACAGCCTTTTAACGGAGCTGAACTGTTTTGTGCTGCCGGACGGAACCAGCGGCCACAGCCTGACGGATACCGAAGGAGACTATCTGGCGAGCGCCCAGAGCCTTCTTGCCCTGCTGAGTGTGCAAAGCCTGAGAACAGACGGAACGTGGGTTTTCCACTTTGCGGACTATCCGGGGCCAAAGCAAAAAGAAACAACGAATGGAACAGTGGCGTGGGTCGCTGCCGGGACGGGTGTGTGCGTTCTTGGCGCTGCGTGGCTCACGGGAAAGAGGAAACGGCATGGAACAACTGACAAATGAAATTCAAAAGGAGATCAACCGGGTCATTTTGGGCAAGGAACAGGTCGTTCGGAAGATCCTGCTGGCGATTCTGGCGCAGGGGCACGTTCTTTTGGAGGATGTGCCCGGCGTGGGCAAAACAACGCTGGCAAGCGCCTTTTCCCGTGTGCTGGGGCTTGAGTCCCGGCGTATTCAGTTCACCTCGGACACCCTGCCCTCCGATATCATCGGCTTTTCCGTCTTCGACCAGAGCAGCCGGAGCTTAAAATACCAGTCCGGCGCCATCATGACAAATCTGCTTCTGGCCGACGAGATCAACCGCACCTCCAGCAAGACCCAATCCGCTCTTTTGGAGGCTATGGAGGAAGGACAGGTCACGGTAGACGGCAGGACTTATCCGCTGCCCAGACCTTTTGTCGTTCTGGCGACCCAGAATCCGGTCGGCTCTGCCGGAACGCAGCTTCTTCCGCCGTCTCAGATGGATCGCTTCCTGCTCAAACTGAGCGTGGGCTACCCCGACCGTGCCAGCCAGATCGCCCTGATGAAGGATCGCCACCATCAGGACCCTCTGCGCCTTTGCCGCACGGTGACGGACGTTGCCGGGCTGGAAAACTGCATCCGTGCGGCCATGAATGTGCACGTGGCGGATCGAATCTATGAATATATCTCCGAGCTTGCCGAGGCGACCAGAGCACATCCATATGTCGCTTTAGGAGTCAGCCCAAGAGGCGCGCTTGCCCTGTGCCGTGCGGCCAGAGCCAACGCCTTTTTGGAGGGACGGGATTATGTTGTGCCGGAGGATGTGTGCGCCGTGTTCGTTGACGTGTGCGCCCACCGTCTTGTGCTCAACGCCAAGGCACGTCTTCATGAAAACACGGAGAAGCAGATCGGCGCCAACCTGCTTGAGCGCATTCGCAAGCCGGATGTGCTCAAGCCTGGAAGACTGTGAGCATGAGACGGCAAATTGTTGGAAGTGTGCTCAGATGGCTTGCGCTGGCGGTGCTGCTGCTTGCGCTGGCGGTGATGACGGCCTCACCATGGATCGTTTCGGTGCTGCTTTGTCTGCTGCTCCTGCCGGCAGTGACATTTGCCGTCAATTTCCGGCTTCGCAGGAACATAAGCGTTTCTATCGACCTTCCGGCCACCGGCACAAAGCATACGGCCTCTCAGGGCACACTGCGCGTTCGAAACGGCGCTTTTTTCCCGGTGCTCCGGCACTACTGCACGCTGGAGATATGCAATGACCTGACCGGAGAGAGCGAAACGCTCACGCTTTCCGGTGGCATCGGCGCAAAAGGGGAGACAGACCACGGCTTTTTGCTTCAGAGTGAATTCTGCGGCAGGCACACGCTGCGCCTTCACTCACTGGTGCTGACGGACTATTTTGGAATTTTACCCGTGCGCGTGAACGCGTCGGCCGAGGCAAGAATTACGGTTTTGCCGGAGCTTTTTGCCGCAGAGGTGAGCTGCACCGCACCCGGCGGCAGCGACGGAGAGAAAAGCACAAACCGTCGCGGCTGCGACCCGAGCGAGATCTTTCAGCTTCGCGACTACTGTCCCGGAGATGACGTGCGCCAGATCCACTGGAAGCTTTCAGCCAAGCTGGAGCGGCCGGTCTACCGCGAGGCAAGCCTGCCCGAGAGCCGCTCTTTGCTGCTCGTGTGGGACAAGCGGAACCGGGGCACTGCGGCGCAAATGGACGCATTGGCCGAGGCAATCGCCTCCGTAAGCCTTGGACTTGTGCAAAAGGGGATCCCCTTTTGCCTGTGCTGGACGGAGAATGACGAACCGCAAAGAGCGGATGTGAGCGACGAAAATTCGCTGCTTTTGACCCTTCCTGCGCTGATGAAAGGGACTGGGAATGAGGCTTGCCGCCTGCCGGAAACGGCGGGTTTTGCCCGCATTCTGTTTTTCGGAATTCGCCCTGCGGCGGAATTGCAGGACGATGAACGGGTGCATTTTGTGCTTTGCGGCAACGAAATGCCGCAAAAAGACGCCAATGTGACAGCATTTACCCCTGAAAATTACCGCCAAAGTCTGGAACGGCTGGAGGTGTGACGGATGAAAAAGAAAACGGGAGGGCTGCTTGTCGTACCAAGCCGGAAAGCAGAGCGGGCGAAAGCTGTACTGCCCTTGGGCGAGTGCCTTCTGTCAGCGCTGCTGCTTGCGGGCACGATGCTTTTTCTGACGGAAAATCTGCCTTCCGTTTTCGTTTCGCCGTGGCACTTGACGCTGGCCGCGTCGCTGCTTGGAGCGCTGTTGCTCTTTTTATATCCCACGCGTGCCGGAAAATGGCTCTTGCCCATTGGCCTTGCGGTGGTTTTAGGCTTTTGCCTTCTGTTCCGGGAAAAGGTGCTCGAGGGCTTTGCCTGTCTGGGCAATGACGCGCTGACGCTTTTGACGGCAAAAACCGGGAGGATTTTTCTGGATTTTTCACCGGCTTCTCCGGAAGCGCTTTTCTGGGCGCTGCTTCCCACAATCGTGCTTTGCGCGCTTTTGGTGACGCGAGGCGTTTTCGGCGGACGCGTGAGTCTGCTTTTGCCCATTTTGCTGCCTGTCTATGCCGCAACCCTTCTTGGGCTGGTTCCCTGCGGCTTGGAGAGCGGGCTTCTGGCCATGGGAACGGTTTTGCTTGCGGTGCAGAGAACTGGTGCGGATGCGCCCTGCGGACGTCCGCTCGGAGCGCTTCCGGTTCATTTCCTTTTGCCGGGCGTCTGCATTGGGCTTTGCCTGCTTCTGGGAAGTCTGCTCAGGCTGCCGGAAACGGACGCAAGAGCCTATCTTCAAGAGCACATTCACGAGGCAATTTTTGACGCTGCAAGCAATTCCATGCCGGAAGGAAAGCTGAAAAACCTCTCTGCATGGAACAAAAGCGACGCCCCTGCGCTGGAAGTGACCATGGAGCAGCCGGGCAAGCTCTACCTGCGTGGTGCGATCTATGAAACCTACACGCCAAGCGGCTGGCAAGCGGCTGACACGGAGGAAATGGCTTCCGATGAAGATTTGTTTTACTGGTTGCACCGCAGCGGATTTTACGGCCAGAGCCAGCTTGCCATTGCCACTGAGCTGACCGGGCAGAGCAGCCCCGTCAGCCTCACGGTGAAGAACATTTCCGCTTGCTCGGCGCACGGCTACTATCCCTACGGCGCATTTGTCAGCGGTCTTACGGACGCGGAGCGCATTGGAGACACCGCTCTGCCCGTCAGCCAGAGCGTGAGCTATTACCCCGGCGGCGTGACGCAATGGTACCGCCTGCGCAACAGCCTTTCCTCTGCGCAGGGCAGAGAAACGATTGCGCAATATCTGGCGCTGGAGCAGGCTTACGGGGACTATGTTGAGCGCTTTGATTTGCAGCTCACGCAGGAAAGCTGGTCGGTGATCGACCGGCAGCTTGCCCTGCAGGAGGACAGCCACACCATCGGCCAGATCCGGGAGCTGATAAGGAGTTATCTGGACAAAAACCTGAGCTATGACGAGAGCATCCGCACCCTCAACGGCGACGGCGATTTTCTTCAGTACACGCTCGAACGGAGCGGCTGCGGCTACAGCGTGCACTATGCGACCGCTGCGGTTTTGATGCTGCGCTATTTCGGCGTACCGGCCCGCTATGTCGAGGGCTATTTCCTCTCGGCGGAGGAAGCGGCCGAATATCTGCCGGGCGAAACGATCACCCTGACGGAAAACCATGCCCATGCATGGGCGGAATACTATGTTGAGGGTGTGGGCTTTGTGCCATTTGAAGTGACGCCCGGCTATGTCGAAGCGGAAGAACTGGAGGGCTTTTCCGACCAGCAGGAGCAGAGCTACCAAAGTAGCCGGGAATTTGCGCAGGTGCAAAGGCCGGAAAGTGTGGACGAGCAAAGCAAGGAGCAATCCGGCGTCCTTCTGCATTGGAGCCTGCTGCTCGTTCCGGTTTCGCTGCTTTTGGCGCTGCTTTTGTGCCGAACGCTTCGGCGCAGACGCCGCTTGCGCAGGACGCTGGCGGATATGAACAAAGCCGATAATCGTCAGGCGATCGCCCTGCGCTATGGCTATGCAAGTCTGCTCTTAAGTCGGGCGAAGATACCTCTGCCGCAGGGCGCAGACGAGGCAAGAGCGCTGAACAGGGAAGCTCTGTTCAGTGCGCATGAAATGTCAAGCGAACAGCGGCAGTGCATGGATGACTATGCCCGGCACGTTCTGGCGGCCTGCCAGCAGAGCTGGAGCGTGCTGCAAAAGCTGCGCTACCGCTTCTGGGACTGCATTTATTGACTGAGGAAACTCTGAATAAAAACCTCCAAAGGAGGAAGGAGAATGTTCAAAAAAGGATTGGCACTGCTTTTGTGCGTTGCGCTGCTTTGCGCTGCGGTGGGAACGGTTTGTGCGGTGGAGCAGGACGGAAGCTTCGTCCTTGCGGCCATGACTGCAAACAGCACCGTGATCGCGCCGGTCAGCGTTTCTTACTCAGCCGGGCAGACGCTTGCTCAGGCTTTGGCGGCTTCGGAGTATGAATTCTCCGGGCTGGAGCAGGGCTTTGTCTATGCCATCGAGGGCGTGAGCGCAAACTATTTGCTCTATTATGACGGCGGAAACTATGACCTTCAGGCTCCGGCCAGCGGCGTTACGGCGCTGTGCTTTCACGTCAGCGGTTCTTATTCCGAACAGGCGCTTGCGCTGATATGCCGAATGGCGGAATATGCCGAAATGGAAAACCACGTCCAGAACGACCCGGCTGCAAGCGCCGCCTATGCACAGGCGCTTGAGGGACTTCGCACGGCGGACAGTGCGTCTGCGCAGAGTCTTCTTGATGCGCTCAATGCCGCCATTTCGGAATATGAGGCCCGTTTGGAGGGCACAAAATATACCGTTCGCGTAACGGCTTGGCAAAACGGAAGCGTCCTGAGCGCGCCGAACGTCACGCTGACAGATGCCTACGGCAACCAAACCAGCGCTCTCGGCAGCGTTCAGGTCGTTGCCGGGAGCTATACCTTCTGCGTTTCCGACGGCGGCTATAACCGCACGGAGGGCAGCATGACGGTCAGCGGCGAGACGGAGCTGGAGCTTACACTGCCCTGCGGACAGTGGTTTGGAGATATCCGGCTTTTGGATCGCGACAAAGAGCCTTACCGATGCGAGCAGGACGAAAACACGCACACGGCGCAGTATTGGGTAGAGGATACCGCGGATATCGTGGCCGATCTTTACCTGAACGCCCAAATGGGTGACGTGCCGGACGAGACGTCCACCAAGCTCAAGACCATCTATGTCGGCACGAATGGCGTTGACCGCTCTGACATTCCCCGAAGCTGGAACAGCACCGCAACGGCACTGACCTATCTCGTCGAGCCGGGCATGACAGGGCGCAGCTTCGATTTGGAAGCGCAGTATACGGACGCACAGGGCTACCGGCAAATTCAGTCCTATGCGCTCACCGTTACCCGCGTTCCGACGCTAAGCGCCTTGAGCGTCACGGCTGACGGCGCAGCGCTGCCTTTGCGCTTTTCGCCAACCACGCATCGCTACGAGCTGACCACGGTCGCCTCTGCGCTGGACATCTGCGCCGAAGCCTTTGGCAGCGATTATACCGTCAGCGGCACCGGAAGCCTCGTTCTGACCGGACGTTCCTGCGAGCACCGGCTGCTTGTCACGGCGCCCAACGGAAGCAGCAGCGTCTATACCCTTCATATTACGAAAACCGACGCAGCCTGCGTTACCGTGACGGCACAGGAGGGCGTTTGCACGCAGATTTTCAATGCAGCCGGTGCTGAGATTTCTCCCTCGGACGGCGTTTACCGTCTGGTGCCCGGAGAAAGCTACACCTGCCTTGCCACAAAAAACACATACTACCACACGGAAACCGTCTTTACAGCTTTGGACGGAATGAATGTTACGGCGCAGACGCCTATCACGGAGGATTGGCTGGAAAATGTCGCGTTATATAATGGAACGAATGCCAACAGCCGTTTGAGCTACGAGCCAAGCGAACCCTTTGCGTCCCAGCGCCACGCCTATTGCTATGCCGTTTCTGACTGCAACAGCTCACTGGGCATTCAGGCGACGGCTCTGCGCGGTTCGGTGACGGCAAAATATACCACACAGGACAAAAATGTTTATAACCACGGCGTTGAGATGGACGTGGCGGTGACAAACGCGGTGAGCGAAACGGGCTCGGCCAAATCGCTTACAAATGCACTGGAAAAGAGCGGCTTTGGAAACACCCTGACGCTGCGCATTTCCGAAACGCAGCAGGGCGTGACCTTCTATCAGGACTATACGCTCAAGCTGGTCAAGCAGCTTCATTTGAGCGCCCTGAGCCTTTCCAGCGGGGAAAGTGCGCTGCCTCTTCTGAACGAAAACGGCGAGAGCGTCGCTTTTGACCGGGACGTGACGGACTATTATGTCCGCGTGAACCGGCAGACCACTCAGGTGCTCCTTTCGGGCAGCGTCCCAAACGCCGCCGGTGAGACGGACTGCTGCGGCGGATATCATGTTACAGTGAATGGAACGGAATATGATGCGCTCGACGGCGTTTGCGTTGCCTTAGACTCTGCGCTCGGGCAGGAAACGCTGACCTTGTGGGTGAGCCACACTGACCCGGACAGCCTTGATACGACCTATACCCTTCACATCCGGAAAATCGAGCCGATCCGCCTGAGCGTCCAGACCGACCCGGCCAATGCGGTGGTGTTTTTTACCGACGACGTGACCGGCAGCCGCATTTCAGCCGAGCAGGGTTTCTATGCCCTGACGCCCGGCGGAAGCTATTCCTATACCGTCACCTGCGCCGGATATGTCGGAAAACAGGTGAGCCATTATCTTGCGCCGGAGGCGGACTCGACGCTGTTCATCACACTGAAGCAGGCGCCGGAGAACACGCTTCTTCAGGAGCTTACGTCCATCTGGCCGCATCTGCGGCCGGATAACACGAACAACGGCGTGATCGACCGCCAAACGCCCATCTGCGCAGAGGATACACAGCTTTATTGGGCAACACGGATCGGTGACGGCTTTGACGCCAATGCCTGCGGCTGCCCCATCATCGTCGACGGCTATCTTTACACCTATTCCGGTTCGACGCTCTATAAGGTCAGCACGCTTACCGGCGAGATCGTTGCCACGGCACCCATGGATCACGCCTCCAGCTTTGCCATTAACCCGCCGACCTATGCCGAGGGTATGCTCTTTGTCGGACTGGCAGACGGCACGGTGCAGGCTTTTAATGCCGACACGCTGGAGTCTTTGTGGATCTACCGCGATAAGCTGGGCGGTCAGCCGAATTGCCCCATTGTCTATCATGACGGCTATGTCTACACCGGCTTCTGGGTGGGAGAGACGAGCGAGGCAAACTATGTCTGCCTCAGCGCGACGGACGAGGATCCAGGCCAGAACATGGAGGAAAAGCTGCCCACATGGTACCATACCTCCAAGGGCGGCTTTTACTGGGCAGGGGCTTATGTTTGCGATGATTTTCTGCTCGTTGGCACGGATGACGGTGCCTCCGGCTATACCACAGGTCATGCGGCGCTTTTGTCCCTTGACCCCAAAACCGGCGAAGTGCTGGATCGCTATGAAATGAGCGTTCCCGGCGACATCCGAAGTTCCGTTACGTTCTGCGATGGCGCGTGCTACTTCACGAGCAAGGGCGGCTATTTCTTCCGCGCGGACGTTACGCAAAGCGGCCTTATCGCGGATGTCAGGGCGCTGAAGCTTGACAACTACGCCAACGACAGCGCCAACCCTGCCATGAGCACCAGCACCCCGACAATTTACCACGGACGAGCCTATGTGGGCGTTTCCGGCACGTCTCAGTTCGGTGCCTACAGCGGCCACAATATCACCGTCATTGACCTTGAAAACTGGGAGATCGCTTATTCCGTTCCTACGCAGGGCTACCCGCAGACCAGCAGCGTTCTGACCACAGCCTATGAGGAGCAGACGGGCTGCGTATATGTTTATTTCTTTGACAATTTTACCCCCGGCAAGCTCCGCGTGCTGGAGGATCGACCCGGCCAGAACGCGGTATCTCTGAAAACCGTAGAGAGCTACAGCGATGCCGGCAATCTAAAAAGCTTCGACACTCCCTATAACCTGTTCACTCCCGTTGGAGAGCAGGCGCAGTATGTGATTTGCAGCCCGGTGGTGGATGAGTACGGTACCATCTACTTCAAAAACGACTCCGGCTACCTCATGGCGGTGGGCAGCGCCGTCGAGAGGCTTGAGATCACAAAGCAGCCGGACAGACTGAGCTACCGGGCAGGGGAGTGCTTTGACGGCGCGGGAATGCAGGTGACGGCGTATTTTGCAAACGGCCTGAGCCGGGATGTGACGGACTGCGTCACATGGTCGGCCCTTCCGCTGACTGCGGAGGATACCGACTTCCAGCTCACGTTTCCCTATGTGATGTATCAGAACCGGGAGACGGAGACGGCCATGGAATACGGCGTTGCCTGCACCGCGCCAAGCGCAACGGTTGTTTTAACGGTGGAAGCCTCCGAAAAGCTGGGGGATGTGAACGGCGACGGCACGGTGGACTCCACGGACGCGGCGCTCATCTACCGCTTTGCAAACGGGAGATACGATTTGCCCGAGGCGCTTTTGGAAACGGCGGATGTGAACGGTGACGGCACGGTGGACTCCACGGACGCGGCGCTCATCTACCGTTTTGCAAACGGCACTCTGGCCGCTTTCCCGGCGCAAAACAGGGAGGAATTGCCATGAAACGATACCGGAAGCTTTGTGTGCTGCTGCTTCTTCTGCTGCTTTTGTGCGCCTGTGGCCGGAAAGACATTTCCGTGCCCGATACGAACGGCGACGGAAAGCTGACCTGTACGCTGGAGATCCGCTGCGACACCCTCCTTTCGCATATGGATGAGCTGACGGAGGGAAAAGCGGAGCTGGTGCCCGAAGATGGGGTGCTTCTGGCTGAAACGACGGTCGAATTTCAGGCAGGTGACTCCGTTTTCGACGTGCTTCGCAAGGTGCTGCGGCAGGAAAAGCTCCATTTTGAGTATACCGATGCCAGAGCCTACGGCTCTGTGTATATTGAGGGGATCGGAAACCTCTATGAATTCGACTGCGGCGCACAGTCCGGCTGGATGTACCGCGTGAACGGCGTCTATCCCGGGCTCGGCTGCTCGGCCTATACGCTTTCCGATGGGGACGCCATTGCCTTTTGCTACACCTGCGATTTGGGCGCAGATTTGGGTGCGGAGGCCGGAAATGAAGCGTGAGACGTTTTCCGGCTTTCATCCGGTGGTCAATCTGGCCTTTTTCCTGTGCGTTCTGGGAATGAGTATGTTCATTTTGCAGCCGGTCTACCTGGTAATTTCACTTTTGTGCGGCGTGGCCTACCTTGCCTATCTGCGGGGTATGCGGGGTATGCTGCGGCAGGTGGGCTATCTTCTTCCGCTGCTTCTGGCCATGGCGGTGCTCAATCCGCTGTTTAACCACGAAGGTGTGAGCATTTTGTTTTATCTGCCCAATGACAACCCCGTTACGCTTGAGGCCATCTGCTATGGCCTTGCGGCGTCGGCGCTGATGGGCGCTTGCGTCGTGTGGTTCAATTGCTTCAATGCCGTGCTCACCTCAGACAAACTCATCTATCTGTTCGGCCGTGTGGTTCCGGCCATGTCGCTGCTCATTTCCATGACGCTCCGCTTCGTGCCCCGCTTTAAAAACTATTTACAGGCGGTCTGGCGGACGCAGCAGGCAATGCACCGCCCGGAAACGCTCAAAGAAAAGCTGCTTCAGGCCATGTCCGCCTTTTCCGCAACGGTAAGCTGGGCAATGGAGCAGTCCTTAATCTGCGCGGACTCGATGAAAAGCCGGGGCTATGGGCTTCGCGGCCGCAGCGCTTTTTCCATCTATCGCTTTGACAAACGCGACGGCGCCGCACTTTTGAGCCTGAGCGTCCTTTTTGCCGGGGCGCTGGCGCTTCATCTGCTGGGCTTTACCCGCTGGGAGTACTATCCCGCCCTGAAAGGTGAGCTGTTTGGCGCCGTGCAGATTTCGGCCTATGTCTGCTGGTGCGGCGTGTGTCTGCTGCCTTTGATGATCGACCTGTGGGAGGATAGAAAATGGAGCTTGTTCAGATCCGAAATTTAACATTTACCTATCCCGAGCAGGATAAGCCTGTTCTGAGCGGCGTATCTTTGTCGCTGCGGCAGGGAGATTTTGCGGTTCTGGCCGGAGCTTCCGGCAGCGGAAAATCCACCCTTCTGCGGCAGCTCAAGACAGTTCTTGCGCCGCACGGAAAACGTCAGGGAGAGATCCTGCTTGACACAGTGCCGCTGGACAGCCTGGATCGCCGCGTGCAGACCGAGCGCATCGGCTTCGTTTTGCAGGATCCGGACAGCCAGATTGTCACCGACAAGGTCTGGCACGAGCTGGCCTTCGGACTGGAAAGTCTGGGCTTGGACAGCCGAACCATTCGCGGTCGTGTGGCGGAAATGGCGAGCTTTTTCGGTATTCAGGCGTGGTTCCATATGGATGTAACGCAGCTTTCCGGTGGCCAGAAGCAGCTTTTGAATTTGGCCTCCGTGATGGTGCTTCAGCCGGATTTGCTGATTTTGGATGAGCCGACGGCGCAGCTTGACCCCATCGCCGCCACGGATTTTTTGCAAACCCTGAGCCGAATTAACCGTGAGCTTGGAACGGGCGTGCTCATCTGTGAGCACCGTCTGGAGGATGTGCTCCCAATGGCCAACCGCCTTCTGGTGCTTGACGGCGGAAAGCTCATTGCCGACGACACGCCCGAAGGCTCCTTCCAGACGCTTCGCGAAAAAAAGCATCCCATGCTTCTTTCCATGCCAACGCCCATGCGGATTTGGAGCGCACTTGGCTGGCAGACCCGCTGTCCGCTGACCGTCAGCGAGGGAAGACGGCAGCTTGACGACTGGACAAAGGAACATCCGCCGTCGCCGGTCGCCGTGCAGAAGGGGAAAATGCAGACGCAGGCGCCCTGCATTTCGCTGCGAGAAGTCTGGTTTCGCTACGAAAAGGAGAGCCCGGATGTGCTCAAGGGTGTCACGCTGGACGCCTATCCGGGAGAGCTTTTGTGCATTCTGGGCGGAAACGGCACCGGAAAGAGCACCATGCTCTGCGTCCTCAGCGGCGTGAGAAAGCCCTATCGCGGAAAGCGAAAGACGCAGACGCAGGCGGTTGCGGCTCTGCCACAAAATCCACAGATGCTTCTGGTCCAAAAGAACCTGCGGGAGGAACTTTTGTCTGTATTTCCTGGGAAAGTGACGGCAGAAATTGCCCAAAAAGTTGGACAAATGGCAGCACTGTGTCGCTTGGACGGCCTGATGGATCGCCATCCCTTTGACCTTTCCGGCGGCGAACAGCAAAGAGCGGCTCTGGCAAAGGTGCTCTTAACACAGCCGGATATTCTTCTTCTCGACGAGCCTACCAAGGGAGTGGACAATGATTTTAAGCGCTGCTTTGGAGGAATTCTGAGGGAGCTGACTGCCCGCGGCGTATGCGTGATCATGGTCAGCCACGATGTGGAATTCTGCGCGCTCTATGCCGACCGCTGCGGACTGTTTTTTGACGGCTCACTTGTCACCGTGGAGCCGCCTCAGCCCTTTTTCGCGGGCAAAAGCTTTTACACAACTGCTGCCAACCGCATGGCGCGGCACCTGTTGCCCAATGCCGTGACCGCGCAGGATGTGATCGTGAGTTTCGGCGGAACGGCAGAAGAAACGGCGCTTAGCCCTGAAGTGCCGGAAACGATTGACCTTTCCGTTCCGGAGGAACGAAAACCCCCAAAACTACCGCTTTGGAGAAAGCTGCTGGCTGCCATTTCCGGCCTTGGCGCTCTGGCACTGCTGCTCTATGCCACCTTTGTGACCGATTTGAGCAGCCTGTATCAGGAAAGCGGCGTTTTGCGGCAATATGGCTGGCTCTATGGACTGATGTTTTTGCTGCTGACGGTGTTTGCCCTCTGCATTGGCCGAAAAGCACCGCCAAGAGAACGGCGTATCGAAAAGGAAACGCGCCAAAAGCTTGGAAAACGGACAAAAATTGCCGTGCTTCTGTCCTTGCTTGCCATTCCGCTTACCATTTTCGCCGGTCTTGCCATCGATAGCGGGCGCAGGTATCTTCTGGTGTCTCTTTTGATTATTTTCGAGACGATGCTGCCTTTTTTCCTGCGCTTCGAGGGACGAAAACCGCAGGCGCGTGAGCTTGTCATATTGTCGGTTTTGAGCGCTCTGGCCATCGGCGGACGTGCCGCGTTTTTTGCTCTGCCCGGCTTTAAGCCGGTGGCCGCGATGGCGATTTTGACCGGCGTTGCCTTCGGCGGAGAGGCCGGTTTCATGGTCGGCGCCATGACAATGCTATGCTCCAACGTCCTCTTTGGTCAGGGCGCATGGACGCCCTGGCAGATGTTCGCCATGGGCATTATGGGCCTTTTGGCCGGAGTTCTTTTCCGCAAAGGACTGCTTCACCGCGACCGGCTCAGCCTGAGCGTTTTTGGAGGCTTGGCAACTTTTGTCATCTACGGTGGCATTATGAACCCTGCTTCCGTGCTGATGTTCCAGCCGGAGCCCAACTGGAAGATGATTTTGACGGCTTATGTGACCGGAATACCGGCCGACGCCGTTCATGCGCTGGCAACAGTCCTGTTTTTGTGGTTCCTGTCGGAGCCAATGCTGGAAAAGCTGGACCGCGTGAAGGTCAAATACGGCCTGCTGGAAGGAACAACAAAGCACTGACCGCGCACCAACAAACAATAACGCAGCGGGTTCGATTTTTCGAACCCGCTGCTTCGCGCTGTTTACTTCATGTTGTTTTCGTAGGCTTCGATCATCTTCTTGACCATCTGGCCGCCGACGGAGCCGGCTTCGCGGGAGGTCAGGTCGCCGTTGTAGCCCTTTTTCAGGTTGACGCCCACTTCGTTGGCAGCCTGCATTTTGAACTGATCCATAGCGGCACGAGCCTCGGGAACGTTGATCTGGTTGGTATTCTTCATGATTCCATCTCCTTTTGTCAATTGAGTCATCAAAAGTGTTTTTTGATTACCTCGCTCGTAGTGTTTCCCACACGTCTTCGATTATCAATGACAATTTTTGATAAAAATGATACTGAGTTTCTTTAAAAAATGACATTCGCAAACGGTTGCCGTTTATTGAATTGTCGAATGGGAATGGATTTGAGCGGTTCTAAAGAGACAGATGACTTTGCGCGTTGACAAAAGTGCCGGTTCCTGCTACAATATTCAAAAATCAACGGAGGAACGGTATGAAGGAGCTTTATGCCCGTTTGGGTGTATCGGCAGCGGTTTATGAATATGGAGAGACGGTCTTAAAGGAACTGACGGAGCGCTTTGCGGCGGTCGATGCCGTTGCGGAATATAACCAGGCGAAGGTCATCGCCGCCATGCAGAAAAACCGGGTCGGTGCTTCGTGCTTCGCCGCAACGACCGGCTATGGTTACGACGACGTCGGCCGCGACAATTTGGAGCGGGTCTATGCCGACACCTTCCACACGGAGGCGGCGCTCGTCCGCCCGCAGATCACCTGCGGCACGCACGCTTTGACGGTTGCCCTCTCCGCCAATCTGCTCCCCGGCGACGAGCTTCTCTCGCCCGTCGGCGCGCCGTATGACACGCTCGAGGAGGTCATCGGCATCCGCCCGTCGAAGTGCTCTTTGAAGGAATACGGTGTGAGCTACCGTCAGGCCGACCTCACGGCAGACGGGACGTTCGACTATGACGCCATCCGTGCCTCCATCAACGAAAAGACCAAAATGGCCACCATCCAGCGAAGCAAGGGTTACGCCACCCGCCCGACCTTCTCGGTCAGGCAAATTGGCGAACTGATCGCCTTTTTGAAGTCCGTCAAGCCCGATATCATCTGCATGGTGGACAATTGCTACGGCGAATTTGTTGAGACGATCGAGCCGAGCGACGTCGGTGCCGACCTCATTGTCGGTTCGCTCATCAAGAACCCCGGTGGCGGACTCGCTCCCATCGGCGGCTACATCTGCGGCAAGCGGGAATATGTCGAGCGCTGCGCCTACCGCCTCTCCGCGCCCGGTCTCGGGCAGGAAGTCGGCGCGAACCTCGGCCTGATGCCATCGTTCTATCAGGGCTTCTTCCTCGCGCCGACGGTCGTCGCCTCCGCCCTGAAGGGAGCCATCTTTGCGGCGAATCTTTATGAGCGCATGGGCTTCCGGGTCATCCCGAACGGCACGGAGAGCCGCCACGACATCATTCAGGCCGTGGAGCTCGGCAGTCGCGAGGGCATGATTGCCTTCTGCAAGGGCATTCAGGCCGCCGCTCCGGTCGATTCCTATGCCGATCCCCTGCCGTGGGCAATGCCCGGTTATGACGACGAGGTCATCATGGCCGCTGGTGCCTTCGTACAGGGCAGCTCCATCGAGCTCTCCGCCGACGGCCCCATCCGCCCGCCCTACGCCGTGTATTTTCAGGGTGGCCTGACGTGGTATCACGCCAAGCTCGGCATCCTGATGTCCGTGCAGAAGATGCTTGAGGCGGGCCTGGCAAAACTGCTGGATTAATACGAAATTATCCTCTGCGAGCAATTGACTTATGACAAAAAACGTGCTACAATATGTGGGTAAATAAAAATTTGGAGGGTTTTTACATGACCATTCAGACCTTGGACACCAGAAACCTGTGCGAGAGCGCAAAGAACGGCGGCTGCGGCGAGTGCCAGACCTCTTGCCAGTCTGCCTGCAAGACGAGCTGCGGCATTGCCAACCAGCAGTGTGAGAACGCTCAGGAAAAGTAATTGCATTCAAAAGATGCCGCCGTCGGGCGGCATTTTTTGTGACCGGAAAGGAAGAACACTATGATCCATTGCTATCAACTCGGCGGAGTGAACATCGTGCTGGACATTTTCTCCGGCTCCGTCCATGTGGTCGACGAGGTCGCCTACGACATGATCCTCGGCTACGAAAACACGCCGAAGGAAACGCTCCTCGCGGAACTAGCCGCAAAATACGGCCAGAACATGGCAGAGCTGGAGGAAGGCTATGCCCAGATCGGAGAGCTGAAAGAGGCCGGCAAGATCTTCACGCCCGACACCTTTGCGCCCATGGCGGGCGCCTTGAAGGAAAAGACCTCCGGCGTGGTCAAGGCACTGTGCCTGCACGTGGCACACACCTGCAACCTCAACTGTTCCTACTGCTTCGCCAGCCAGGGAAAATATCAGGGCGAGCGCGCCGTCATGAGCTTTGAAGTCGGCAAGCGTGCCCTCGACTTCCTCGTCGAGCATTCCGGCACCCGCCGCAATCTCGAGGTCGACTTCTTTGGCGGCGAACCGCTGATGAATTTTGACGTGGTCAAACAGCTCGTCGCCTATGCCCGGAGCATCGAAAAGGAAAAGGGCAAAAACTTCCGCTTCACCCTCACGACCAACGGCGTTTTGATCGACGATGACGTAATCGACTTTGCCAACCGCGAGATGAGCAACGTCGTTTTAAGTCTCGACGGCCGCAAGGAAATCCACGACCGCTACCGCGTCGACTATGCCGGAAACGGAAGCTGGGAAAAGATCGTGCCGAAGTTCCAGAAACTTGTGGCGGCACGCGGCGGCAAGAATTACTATATGCGTGGCACCTTCACCCACGCCAATCCCGACTTTTTGAAGGACATCGAGACGATGCTCGACCTTGGCTTCACGGAGCTGAGCATGGAACCGGTAGTCTGCGCCCCGGAGTCGCCGTCTGCTCTGACGAAGGAAGACCTGCCCATTGTCCTCGAGCAGTATGAAAAGCTGGCCGAGCTGATGCTCCGCCGCCATCGCGAGGGAAAGCCCTTCACCTTCTATCACTACATGATCGACCTAAAGGGCGGCCCGTGCGTCTATAAGCGTGTCTCCGGCTGCGGCTCCGGCACGGAGTACATGGCCGTTACGCCC
>CAZPRA010000014.1:0-18902 GCA_964588975.1 uncultured Oscillospiraceae bacterium
AAAAATCTCTCGCTGAACGCTCTTGCCGATTTCATCAGAGCTTCCTTGTTTCAGGAGAGCGCTTTTTGAAGATAATTCGCAACACACTGGAGACTGTGGCCTGACCGGGAGGTTTGGCTGCACAAACCTCCCAGCATTGAAGTCAACAATCATCAGGAGGTTAAATAATGAGAAATAATGACTATATCATCCGTTTGGAACGGAAAGAAGAACAATTTGCGGTAGAAACTCTGGTTCGGGAGTCTTTTTGGAACGTTTACCGGCCGGGCTGTGCAGAGCATTTCGTGCTGCACTATCTTCGTGCGGCGCCGGACTTTATCCCGGAGCTGAATTATGTGCTGGAGAAGGAAGGCCGCCTGATCGGTCAGACAGTTTTCGTCCGGGCGCACATCTCCGCCGATGACGGCAGGAACATTCCAATTTTGACCATGGGACCAATCTGCATCGCCCCGGACGAGCAGAGGAAGGGCTTCGGTAAGCTCCTTTTGGAGCACGGCCTGAAACAGGCGCAGGCGCTTGGCTTTGGGGCGGTCTGCTTTGAGGGCAACATTGACTTTTATGGGAAAAGCGGTTTTACCTATGCCAGAAAATTCGGCTTGCGCTATCACGGCCTGCCACAAAATGCGGATGACTCCTTTTTTCTCTGCAAAGAGCTGAAAAAGGGCTATCTGGAAGGCGTGCAGGGGGAATATCAAACGCCCGCTTGCTATGCCTACCACGAGGAGGAATTAGAGGAATTTGACCGTCAGTTCCCCGAAAAGAAAAAGGAACGGCTCAGCTTCCAGATATTCTGAGTCCAAACTCCAAACAAGGGCCGGGCGGTTTTCCGCCCGGTCAGCTTGTCAAAAAAGTCTTTTTGACAAGCTGCTTTCAAAATTGCAAAATAGAATTTGTAGAGTTATGTTTTGCGATTTTGTCGCCTGCGGGCGGGTTATGGAACGTGAAAGGACACCCTGACGGTTTCCTTTCACACTTTTCTTCCCTCCGAAAAGGCAAAATACGTTTTTTGACGCTCTGACCGGGCGGTTTTCCAGTGTGGGAAGCTGAAAATGTCGGAAAGGTGACGCGGGTCAGCAAAATGGCGCAAAGAAGCACCGGCCAAAGACCGGCGTGCCAGACGCAGGTGAGCAGACACGAGCCGACAAGAAGACCGACGCCGCAGACAAGGCAGGTCATCCATTGCGTCACGCAAGCGGCACGGTCATTCAAAATCAGGTGCAGCAGCGCCCATAAAAGCTGACCGCCGTCGAGCGGATAAAATGGCAGAAGATTATAAAAAAGCAGCCCAAAATTTAAAAGGGCGGCTTCCGGCACCCGGTGCAGAAGAAGCACCAAAAGAAGGAAATTGACCGTTGGCCCTGCGGCAGCCACGATCAGCGTTTGCCGATAGGAAAGTGGCGGCGTTTGAAGCTCTGCACCCGTGGCGCTCAGGCGCAGCTTATGTATCGGCACCTTGCAAAGCTTCAGCGCCAGAAGGTGCCCGGACTCGTGCAAAAAGACGCTGGCAAGAAAGGCGGTAAAGGTACCGGCGGGGTCAAAATAGTAGTAGGCACACAAAAATAGCCAGAAAGTTGGCATAATTTCCATGCGGCTAAGGATTTTCGAAATTTTCACAGAACACCTCCACTGCCGTTTTGACATTGTCCCCATTGGAGAGACTTTCTACCATCGAGGATACCGCGCGAACCACGGGGCTGTCTTTGGCGCCTGAGATCCACTGGCCGATCTGCGTGCCAAGCTGTGGATATCGGCTTTGCAGCACCGCCGTTGCCGCAAGAACCAGCACAACAAACAAAATTCCCCTGCGAAGCTTCCGGAAAAAGCCAAAGAACATTTTGCTCACCTCTTAGACAGTTTATGGAGCTTTTTCCAATTCAATACATGGAGTGATGAAAATGTCCCGGGTGAAGCTGGCGCCGAAATGGAAGCGCCTGAATGAAAATACGGTGCGTAGCTGGATTCCAAAGCGGCGCAGAAATTCCCACAAGGGCGACTATGGAAGGCTGCTTCTGCTCTGCGGCGCTGTCGGCTATACCGGTGCGGCGGTGCTGGCGGCACGCGCCGCTGTACGAACGGGTGCCGGGCTGGTTTTTTTGGGCGTTCCGGAGGAGATCTATCCCATCGTTGCCGGGAAGCTGACGGAGCCTGTTGTGTTTCCCTTGCCCAGCCGCGAAGGAAAGCTTTCCAAAGAGGCTATCCCGGAGATTTTGTGCCGCCTTGAGCGTGTCGATGCCTGTCTTGTCGGCTGCGGCCTGGGGCAGAACGATGATATTTTATGCGTGGTCAGGGCGGTGCTGGATGCGGCAAAGTGCCCTGTGGTGCTCGACGCCGATGGCATAAATGTCCTTTCCGGGCATATAGATATTCTGCGCGGCGCAAAGTGTCCCGTGATCCTGACGCCTCATGAGGGGGAATTTCTCCGCCTTGGCGGTGAATTGTTGAACGGGCGCTATTTTGGCGCGGTGAAGCTGCAAAAGGAGCTTGGAGCAACGCTTCTTCTGAAGGGTCATCGGACGCTGATCATTGGCGCAGAGGAACGCTATTTCAACTGCACAGGCAATCCGGGCATGGCCACCGGCGGAAGCGGTGACGTGCTCTCCGGCGTGACTGTGTCTCTGCTGGGTCAGGGACTTTCCCCAGCGCGAGCGGCTGCCGCTGCTGCATGGCTTCACGGCCGCAGCGGTGATTTGGCGGCTCGGCGTTGGGGAGAATATGGGCTGCTTCCGTCTGACCTGCTTCCAATTCTGCCGCGACTACTCAAATTGTAAGGGGAACCAAAATTGACTTTCAGGCGAATGGCTTTCATTCTGGCGGTCTGCCTGCTTCTGAGCGGCTGCACGGCAACCGATTCGGCCATGAATGAAGCAATTGAATTCCGCGCAGCTTTGGTAAACTCTGGCCAGTGCAGCTATACTGCCAAAATCTGCGCGGATTTTGGGGAAACGGTGGAGGAATTCACGCTTTCGTGCCGCTCACTGGCAGACGGCACCACGGAGCTGATAATTCTTGAGCCTCAGACGCTTGCGGGGTTGACAGCCACCGTCACGAACGCCGGAGGAACGGTGACCTATGACGGTATGGCGGTATCATTCGGCCTTCTGGCGGACGGCGCTCTGGCACCGGCTGCGGCACCTGCCTTAACGGTCGCCTGTTGGTCGTCGGAATACATCGCCTATGCAGAAACACTCGAGAACGGTACTCGCGTCACCTATGAAAAGGGCTATGACGCCTCTGCCATGCAGGTAGACACATGGTTTGAAAACACTCTACCAATTTACGCGGAAGTGTGCTATAATGGCAAGAGGGTCGTGCAAATGACCTTTGCAGACTTCCAATGGACATGACGAAGGAGCCACTATGGATTACTTAAAGCGAACCTGGGCAGATATCTCTCTGGACAATCTGGAGCACAATTATAACGCGCTGCGGCGGAACATTCCATCCGGCTGCCGCTTTCTGGGCGTGGTCAAGGCGGATGCCTATGGCCACGGTGCGGTGCCGGTGAGCCGAAGACTGGTCGATCTGGGCGCGGAATATCTGGCCGTTTCCAATATTGAGGAGGCAATGCAGCTCCGCCGGGCCGGAATTTCGGGACCCATTCTAATCTTGGGCTATACCCCTGCGGAGCACGCGGAGGATCTTGCCAAGGCAGGTCTGCGGCAGGAGGTTCATTCCCTGCAATACGCCGCGGAGCTGGACGAGGCGCTCAAAGGCTGCAAGCGCCGGCTGAGAATTCATCTGAAACTGGATACCGGGATGTCCCGACTCGGCTTTTTCGCCTATGGCTGCGAAAAGACGCTTGACGAGCTGAAAGCGGTCAGTTCCATGGAGCGTCTGAACATTGAGGGCGTTTTCACGCATTTCCCCGTTGCAGACACGCTTGACGGCGCCGCGCGGAACTTTACGCAAACGCAGTTTGAGCGCTTCACTCAAATGCTGCGGGCGATGGAAGGCGCCGGAATTCGGCCGGAGATCCGCCATTGCTGCAACAGCGGCGCCAGCATTCAGTATCCGCAGTATGCCATGGATATGATTCGCCCGGGTATTGCCACCTATGGCGTGCTTCCATCGGAAGACCTTCGGGGGATGATCGACCTGAAACCGGTGATGTCTCTGCGTTCCACGATTTTTCAAATACGGGATTTTGAGCCGAACATCACCGTGAGCTACGGCAGAACCTATACCACGGAAGAACCCTCCCGCATCGCCGTTGTGGGAATTGGATATGCAGACGGCCTGCAAAGAAGCTTTTCCGGCAACATCTCATTCCTTCTGCACGGAAAGCGTGTGCCTCAAATCGGCCGGATATGCATGGATATGTGCATGGTGGACATTTCACGCGTGCCGGAGGCTAAGGTGGGTGATGAGGTCACCATTTTCGGCGCAGACGGAGATGACGAGATCGAAGTGGCCAGCCTTTCCAGCCGTCTGCGCACCATTCCCTATGAAATTCTCTGCGACATCAACAAGCGAATTCCGCGAATTTACCTTGATGGGGAAAACGAGACGGAAATTCTGCAATATATTGTTTAATCCGACATAGAATGTAGAGGAGCTCCGCTGAATAATTTTTGTCTTCGCGTGGGAGAATAAGGTTACTGCGTTACATAGGATGATATGTGGCGCAAAGACCAGCTACGGAGCGTGAAGCAGATGGATACAACCGTAAAGAGGGGCGATATTTTCTACGCGGATCTGAGTCCCGTGGTGGGCAGTGAGCAGGGCGGCACAAGGCCGGTGCTTATTGTCCAGAACGATACGGGGAACCGGCATTCCCCAACGGTGATCGCTGCGGCCATCACCAGCCAGACCAACAAGGCAAAGCTTCCCACCCATATTGAATTCTCCGGGCCGAGCGCCGGATTGAGCAAGGATTCCGTGATTTTGCTTGAACAGATCCGAACCATTGACAAGCGGCGTCTGCGGGAGCATATGGGACATCTGGACGAGGGAATGATGAACCGCGTGGATACCGCGATCGCGGTCAGCTTTGGACTGCCGCAGGCATAAAGAGACGCCCTCCCGCATAGATTGTGCGGGAGGGATTATCAGTATGGAAATTTGGGAAGAAGACCGGAGCATTGGCACGCTGCACTGCGAAAGGCAGGGTTTGTTCTGGAATTGCACCTGCAAGATTGAAAAAAACCGGGAACAAATCAGAAGGCTCTACGTCCAAAAGGAGTGGCAGGTGGAATACCTTGGCATTCCTGACGCACAGGGCTTGCTGACCGGGCGAATTCCAATGGCACATTTTCCAAATGGGATCGACACGGCTCTGGCCGACACGCACGCAAGAGGCGATTGGCGCCCCTGGCGCGGAGAGCTGGACGGCGTTTTCGTGAACCGGGCATATCTGCGCCGGGACGAAACGGGAATGACGCTTGCCCTTGAACCGCACGAGGCGCTCAAATTCCCCGCGTGGATAAAAAATATGGGAGCACAGAGCGTTTTCGGACAGGAAATGGCAAGTGTGCACCTGACGAAAGATGGCACCCTGCCTGTGAAAGAAACACAATCGGGAGGATACACAGATGAAACGACTCATCGCGACGGTTTTGATTTTGAGCTGTCTTCTTACGGCGCTGCCCCTGTCGGCATCGGCGGCACAGGAGACGAAGACCAGGGGCGGCAAGCTGATCGCCCTGACCTTTGACGACGGCCCGGGCGCCTATACCCAGAGACTTCTGGACGGTCTGGCGAAGCGAAATGTCAAAGTGACCTTTTTCGCGCTCGGCCAGTGCGCTGCAAGCTACCCCAACACGCTGCGCCGTGCTTTTTCCGAAGGCCACGAGATCGCCCAGCATACATACACCCATCCGACTCTGACCAGCCGCACGAATGAGCAGGTGCTTTGGGAGGTTCAGCACACGGATGAAACGCTGGATAATATTCTGGGAATGGACTTGGACTATCTTCTCCGGCCGCCTTATGGCGACTGCAACGACCGTGTGCTTTCTCTGATCGGCACACCGGCCGTCTTCTGGTCGCTGGACTCTCTGGACTGGCAGCTTTTGAACGCGCAGAAGGTGTGCGACCGCATTGTTGCGCAGGCGTTCGACGGCGCCATTGTGCTGGTTCATGACATCCATTCGCCCTCTGTTGACGGCGCTTTGATGGCAATCGACACGCTTTTGCAGCAGGGCTATGAATTCGTCACGGTCAGCGAACTTTACCGCCGCCGAGGTGTGAGCATGACCGACGGAACGAGGTATTATTCCTGCAAGAATAACGGCACTGACCTTGGCCCAATTGAGGCGCCGGACATTCAGGCAAAGCCGATCTATGGCGGCTATGAGATCACCATGACCTCCCAGGCCGGAACCAAGATATACTATTCCACGGACGGCTCTGCGCCGCAGACGGCATATACCGGCAAATTCATTCTTACCGCCGGCCAAAAGCTTACGGCCTTTGCCTGCTATGCCATCAACCGGGGCAGAAGCGAAACGGCGACCATGGAGCTTGACACTGCTCTATTGGAGCCTTTGAGCATAAGCTCCAAAAACGGCAAATTTTACATCAGCAATCCCAACGAGAATGCGGATGTGCGCTATACAACGGACGGCAGCCGTCCGAGCGCAGACAGCCCGCTTTATTCCGGCGGCATCGACTGGTTTGACGGCACTTTGACCTACTGTGCCATGGGCTATGGCACGGGCAGCGAACCGGTGAGTTACTATGTCTCGGCACAGGGCGGCATTTTTACTGACGTCTCTCCAAACGAGTGGTACTATGCGGAAATCAACTGGGCGGCGACTTCCGGATTGCTCAACGGCCTTGGAGACTACTGCTACGAGCCTGAGACGGGTTTGACGAGAGCTATGTTTGTCACCATGCTCTATCGGCTCATGAGCTCTCTGGGCTATGATATGAGCGTTTTGGAAAGCTCCGGCTTCCGCGATGTTGCAAAGGGAAGCTGGTATGAGCAGGCGGTATGCTGGTCGCAGGCCAATGAGCTGGTTCTGGGCTATGAGGATCAGACCTTCCGACCCGACGCGCAGATCACCCGAGAGGAGATGTGCACCCTGCTTGACCGCGTGTTGACGCTCATGGAGCATAACAGCCAGAGCGCACAGCCGAACTTCCGGGATAATGCAAAGATCTCGGATTGGGCGTTTGAGGCCGTTGGACGGCTTGTGTCGCTTGGCATCATTCAGGGCATGGGCAGCAATACCTTCGCGCCGAAGGAAACGGCTACCCGCGCACAGGCCGCTGCTGTGTTCCACCGTCTTTCCAATCTTCTTCAAAAATAAAATGAATAAATTATAGCGTTACCGCCCGTGGCAAGTTCGCCACGGGCGGTCAGACTGTCAAAAAAACGTCATTTTTGCCGTTTCGGAGGGAAGAAAAGTGTGAAAGGAAACCGTCAGGGTGTCCTTTCACGTTCAATCACCCGCCCGCAGGCGACAAAATTGCAAAAGATAACTCTACAAATTCTATTTTGCAATTTTGAAAGCATCTTGTCAAAAAGACTTTTTTGACAAGATGATCGCCCGTGGCAAGTTCGCCACGGGCGGTTTGCGGTCAAGTGCGTTTATTGTCCGGCACATCGCCGGGCGTGACGCAGAGAAAATGAATGATGAAGGGGAGACTGATCAGGCCGGTGAGTACATCGGAAACAGGCTGGGCAATTTGAATACCCGTCAAGCCGAGAATGGGCACGCCGATGAGCAGAATGGGAAGCAGAAGCGCACCGGAGCGGAGCATCGAGAGGAAAGAGGCAATGCCGGATTTCTGAATGCTCTGATAGATCATATTCACCGGCACGGAAAGGGGCATGAATAAAAGGGAAAGAGCGGCATAGCGCAGGGCAGTGCTGCCAATTATAATTACGGCTTCACTTTTCTGGAAGAACCAGACGATCTTTGGCGCAAAGAAAAAGCTCGGAACGGCAAGACAGCCGACAAAGGCAAGACCAATGGCAATGGTGAACAGAAGTCCCTTTTTCACCCGGCCATATTTCTTTGCTTCATAGTTGAAGGCGGCAACGGGCTGATAGCCCTGGCCAATGCCAAGACCCACGCACATGACGAACTGAGAATAGCGGTTGACCACGCTCATGGCGGCAATGGCGGCATCGCCAAAGGGCTTGGTCAAATTATTCAGTACACTGCCGGAAACGGAACTGAGGCTCTGGCGGATGAGCGAGGGGAAACCGGCCTTTATGACGGAAATGTAAAGGCTTATTTTTCGGCTGATGAATTTCAGGGAAATCACGCTTTGCGCCTGCTTGCGGTAAAGCAGCAGCAAAATCACGAAGCTGACAAACTGAGACGCAGCAGTGGCAAGCCCCGCGCCGTAAACGCCCATCCCAACCACGCGCACCAGCAGCCAGTCCCCGAAAATGTTCAAAAGGCCGCCGGCTGTCAGACCGAACATGGCATAAAACGCCTTGCCCTCAAAGCGCAGATTATTGTTCAAAATCAGAGAGCAGACCATGAAAGGGCAGGAGAGCAGCACCCACAGGCCATAGTCCCGGGCATAGGGCAAAATCGTCTCCGTGCTGCCAAGAAGACGCATGAAGGGATTAAGAAAAATCAGGCCGAAAACGGCAAGAAGCGTTCCAACAGCCGCACCGCTGAAGAATGCGGAGGAAACATAGCGGCTGGCACTGTCCGTATCCCGGTCGGCAAGCGCACGGGCAACGTGCGTGCCGGAGCCCTGACCCAGCATAAAGGCAATGCCCTGAATGATCGCCTGAAGCGCAAACAGGATCCCCGTTGCCGCCTGTTCGCTTTCGCCCAAGGCACCGACAAAATAGGTATCCGCCATGTTATAAATATTGGTGATGAGCATGGAAACGGTGGTCGGAATCCCAAGACGCAAAATCAGCCGGGCAACCGGCGTTTTTGTCATTTTTTCATAATGCAGTTCCGCACTGGTCAAAGCAAGCTCTCTCCTGACGTTTTTTCTTCTATTTTAGCAGATTTAAAAAGAGAGTCAAGGGGAGTTTTCTATGGACATTTTCTTTTGGCGGGGTTATAATGAAGAACAGAAATGGAGGAAACGCCATGAAGCGAATGGTAGCAATCATCCTGTCTGTGTGCCTGCTGGTGCCGCTGCTGCCCCTGCGGAGCAAGGCAGTGAGCAACGAGAACATCACCTTGCCCTTCACGGACGTGGAAACTGCCGCGTGGTACATTCAGGATGTGCAGTATATCTATGAACGGGGACTGATGAACGGGACATCCGGCAATCGCTTCTCCCCAGACATGGGAACTACCCGCGCTATGCTGGTGGTGATCCTTTACCGTCTGGCAGGATGTCCCGACTCCGCAGGTCAGACGGTTTTTCTGGATGTGAAACCCGGTATCTGGTATGCCGACGCAGTTTCCTGGGCGGTGGAGCAGGGGATCGTCATGGGCATGAGCAAGACGGAATTCTGGCCGGATACCTTCATCACCCGGGAACAGACGGCCACATTCCTGTGCCGGTATGCCCACTGGATGGGCTATGATGTTTCGCCGGAGACGGAGCTTGCCGGTTTTTCAGACGGCGATTCCGTAGCAGACTGGTCCCGGGATGCTCTGAGCTGGTGCGTGGGAAAAGGACTGATCAACGGTATCCCTTCCGGTGATGATCTTCGCCTTTCTCCTTTACAGGGGACGACCCGTGCCCAGCTTGCCGCCATGCTGCACCGCCTTTGCACCGGGGTTCTGGAGCTGGACAGGCTTCATGTGGCCTATATTCCGCTGGATAACCGCCCTGTGAACAATTTGCGGCCCATCTACCAGATGGAAAGCGGCGGAGCAAGGGTGCATATGCCGGAGGAAAGCCTGTATGCCACGCGCATGGATGGGCAGGAGCCCAACCCCAACGGCACCACCTATGGCGACCGGGAAGGACTCTTGGAATGGCTGAAAATGGAGGAACGGCGCAGCGATGTGTTTGTGCTTAGTCTGGATCAGCTTTTGTCCGGGGGACTGGTGAGCAGCCGTTCTTTGAACGGGGATGATCTGAGCCTGGAATATGAAATCATCGACTATCTTGCCGAGCTATCTCAGAGAAAGCCAGTTTACCTGTTCGATACGGTCATGCGCCTTGCCTCTACCGTTGGCTACCAAGGCATGGGAATGGAGGAATATAACGCCTTTCGAAGCTATGGCGCCAAAAAACGGGAAACTCTTACCGGGGACGAGCTGACCATTGAGAATATCGTGGCCGGTTATCCCTTTGACCAGAACGGAGAGCCCATTGACACGGAGCTGCCGGAAGACGCGCTGAGCGCCTATCATGCAGCCAGAAAACGCAAGCTTCTCCTTGCTGACCGACTTTTGAGCCGGACGGATGGACTTGCGGGTCTGCTCATTGGTGTGGACGATTCGTATCCCCTGAATTCCATCCAGACCAATGAAATTGCCTATTTGCAAGGTCATTTGCAGGAGGGTGAATTCCTGTTCTGCGGCACGGACGAGCTGGGCATGATGGCCATGGCCATGGCCTATACCGATTCTTTGAATTATACCGCCCGTGTTCGTGTGCGCTATTTTGGCCGGGGAGAAGATTGGGTGGTTGACCAGTACGACACCGCCAGTCTCCACGAAGCCGTGGAGCAGCATATGCTGGCTCTTGGGCTGGAAGTGGAGGAAGAAGCGCCTGACGCGGAGATTTTGGTGCTGACCCGCGGCAGTGATGCCACCGCCGCAGAGGAATTCATGGCGGCATGGCTGGAAAATGACGCATCCGGGATGCCAACCATTGTCATTGACACCTCAGGCACGGCGGATACTTATGAAACGCTTTTGGATGAGCTTCCTGTAAAGGAACTTATGGGCTATAGCTGCTGGGGAACCGGGGGCAATACCATTGGAATTGCTCTTGCCATGGGACTGACCCACCTTGCATGGCTGGACTTGGATGAAAATGACCCGGAGGCTATGGCGGCCTTTCAGCGGTCTTTGACCTTTGCTTTCGTCAAGGACATTGCCTATTGCGGTTTCTGCCGTTACAGTCTGACAGATCTCAGCCCCGAGGGGATCGAAAGTCTTGTGATGAGCAACAACCAAACGCAGAGGATCCTTTCCGGGCTGGAAGGAAAGGAGCTTTTATCGCCCGGCGGAAGCTATGAAAGCTTCCCACGCGTGAGTTTGGACGATTTTTCGGCACCTTTCCAGCGGGCAAATGAAATACGCTTTCGGGTGCTGCTGGGGGATGAAATCCCGCCGGAGCCGCCTGAGAATCAGGAGGAAATGGAGCAGTGAGAACGTGAGAGAGACCATAAAAAATCCACCTCTTGGCGGGAAAAAGTTGTTCCTTCTGGACATGGACGGTACCATTTATCTTGACGAGACGCTCTTTGACGGAACGCTTGATTTTTTGCACTACGTCCGCCAAATCGGCGGAAGATATCTCTTTTTGACCAACAATTCTTCCCGAAGCGTGGAGGCTTACATTGAAAAAATGGCGCGTTTGGGCATTGAGACGAGTCGGGCGGATTTCTTGACCTCCGTGGACGCGCTCATTGGCTATTTGCACCGAAACGGCTATGACGGAAAGCTTCTATACGCCTTCGGCACGGCGTCCTTTCGCAGCCAGCTCAGGCAGGCTGGTTTCAGCGTGACAGAACATTTGATGGATGGAATTGAGGCTCTTGTCTGCGGCTTTGACACGGAACTGACCTTTCAAAAGCTGGAAGATGCCTGTATCCTTCTGGGGAAAGGCGTCGATTTCATCGCCGCCAACCCGGATTGGGTCTGCCCAACGTGGTACGGTTATGTGCCGGACTGCGGAAGCGTCTGCGAAATGCTCTTTCGTGCAACGGGTCGTCGGCCTGTTTTTATCGGGAAGCCAAAGCCGAAAATGGCACTTTTGGCCATGGAGCAATGCGGCTTTTCCAGAGAACAGACGCTTCTTGTTGGCGACCGGCTCTATACGGACATTGCCTGCGGCGCAAATGCGGGCATTGACGCCGCTCTGGTGCTCTCCGGGGAAAGCACGCTCGCGGATGTTGCTGCATCCGAAATCAAACCAACGCATATTTACGAAAACATACGAAGCTTACTGAAGGATTTGACAGGAGAGAAAGAGAATGAAACTGAATTATAAACGAACGGTTTTTGTGGGCTTTGCTTTTTTCCTCATCTGCCTGTTCTGGCAGGCATACGATAATACCATTCCCCTTATTTTGACCAACAAATTTGGCCTGTCCCAGACGGCTTCTGGGGTGATCATGGCGCTGGATAACGTGCTGGCACTGTTTATGCTGCCCCTGTTTGGCGCCATTTCTGACCGCTGCACCAGTCGCCACGGCAGACGCACCCCCTTTATCGTGGTGGGAACCGTCCTTGCGGCGGTGCTCTTTGTGGGGCTTTCCTTTGCGGACAATGCCCAGATGAAGAATCTGGAGGAAGTGACGCAGATAGACAGCCCGGTTGCATTGGAAATTCTTTATGAGGAGCAGGGAAGTGCCCGTCTGCAAACGCCGGACGGAGACAAGTTTGTCTTAAACGAGCTGTTCCAGAAGGATGAATTTGTTCAAATCCCCAGCGAGCTGACCCTCCAAAACGGAACGATCTGTAGCGCGGACGGGGAACCCTATACGCTTCAGGACTCCTTTACCGCAGGAGAATTGGAGGCAATTGGCAAATACGCAGAAGGGGAGACTTTCACCAATCCCCACTATACGGACTATGTGATCCCTGCAAGACAGGCCTACGCATGGCAGAAAACGGCTGAAAATCCGGCCACTCTGATTTTCTTCATTCTGCTGCTTTTGTGCGTCCTTGTCTCCATGGCGATTTTCCGTTCTCCTGCGGTGGCTCTGATGCCCGATGTGACCATCAAGCCCCTGCGCTCCAAGGCCAATGCGGTGATCAATCTCATGGGCACAGCCGGCGGCATGACGGTGCTGGCACTGGGCATGGTGTTTTCCACGGGCGCGGTGAAAAACGCCATGATGAGCTACACCACCTATTTTTCCGTCATCGGCGGGATCATGCTTCTGGCGCTGGCGCTGTTCCTCTGGCAGGTTCACGAGCCGAAATTCGTCCGGGAAATGCAGGAAGAAAGCAAGCGCCTTGGCATTGACGAGGCAGAGGAAGAAATGGGCAAAACGCGTAAGCTTGCAAAGCCCGAGCGCCGAAGTCTCCTGTTTTTGCTTGCGTCCATCATTCTGTGGTACATGGCCTATAACGCCGTGACCTCCAAATATTCCGTTTATGCGGCGAATATTCTGAACAAAGACTATAATCTGACCCTGATGATTGCACAGGCGGCAGCTATTATTTCCTATCTGCCCGTTGGCATGATTTCATCCCGTTTTGGACGGAAAAAGACCATTCTGGCCGGTGTGGTCATGCTGACTGCTGCCTTCTTTGCGGCCTGTTTCCTGCGCCAGAGCAGCCCGACTGCCCTGATGAACGCCATGTTTGCCCTTGCGGGTATTGGCTGGGCGACCATCAATGTCAATTCCTTCCCTATGGTGGTGGAGATGTGCCGTGGCGGTGATGTGGGCAAATACACGGGAATTTACTACACCGCAAGCATGGCTGCGCAGACGGTGACGCCTATGCTTTCCGGCTACCTGATGGACAAAATGGGCATGACTGTCCTGTTCCCCTATGCCGCCATTTTCTCCGGACTGGCCTTTGTGACCATGCTCTTTGTCTTCCACGGTGACAGCAAACCCATAGCCAAAAAGGGTTTGGAAGCGCTTGATGTGGAGGATTGACCATGGAAACCGTTTGGAATATTTTAGGCACTTTGCTGTTTGATTTGCTGCTTTTGGTGGCGCTGCGACTGCTTTGCCTGCGGGCAAAGCGGAAAACCGGTGATTTTTATTCGCTTGCAAACTGGCACTATGCTCACCGTGGACTGCACGACCGCGACAAAAAGATACCGGAGAATTCTCTGGCCGCTTTTCGCCTTGCGGTGGAAGCCGGCTACGGTGCGGAGCTGGATGTTCACTTGACAAAGGACGGCAAGCTGGCCGTCATGCACGACGAAAGCCTTCTGCGCACGGCTGGAGTGAACAAAAAACTCTGTGAGTGCACGTCTGAGGAGCTTGAGCACTACCGGCTGGAGAACACACAGGAGCATATTCCTATGCTGGAGGAAGTTCTGTCGATTTTTGAAGGCAAAGCGCCTTTGATCGTGGAACTGAAGCCCTTCGGCGGAAATCACGCCGAGCTGACACGTCTGACCTGTCAAATGCTCGACCGTTATGATGGGCTTTCCTATTGCATCGAGTCGTTTGACCCGCGTGTGTTATGCTGGCTGCGCAAAAACCGTCCTGAGATCATTCGCGGGCAGCTTTCCGACCGTTTCAAGCCCGCTCAGGCAGGCCTGAAGCCGCTGACGGCTTGGCTGCTCTCCGGACTTTATGCTAACATTCTCACGGTGCCGCATTTTGTTGCTTACAATTTTAAAAACCGGAAGCATCCTGCTGTGCGGCTTTGCAGAAAGCTCTGGGGCGTTCAGGAATTTAGCTGGACGATTCGCACCGATTCGGACGCCGAAACTGCGCTGAACGATCATTGCGTGATCATTTTTGAACATATCAAACCGGAAACAAGGAGAACATCATGCACGATAAGCTGACCAAAAAGGATATCGCACTCATGGAGGCGGAGCTGGAGGACAGAAGACTGAACCAGCGGCCAAAAATCATGGAGGAGGTCAAGCGAACCCGAGAGTTTGGCGACCTGAGCGAAAATTATGAATATAAGGCGGCAAAGCAGGCGCAGCGGCGGAACGACAGCCGGATGCGCTATTTGCAGAACATGATCAAGACCGCCGAGGTCATCGACGATGAACAAAGCCAGTCTGAAGGCGCAAAGCTCTATGACCGGGTGACGCTGTACCTGCCGGAAGACGACGAGATAATGACCATTCAGGTGGTCACCACCGTTCGCGTTATGCCGGATCAGGGCTTTATCAGTCTGGAGTCTCCGCTTGGCAAGGCGGTTTTGGGGCACCGGGTGGGCGATACCGTCACGGTGCACGTTAATGAGCACTATAGTTATGACGCCGTGATTAAAAGCATCGAGGCTGACTCTGACGACGGCTCTGCGCCCTTAATGTCCTATTGACAAAAAGCTGCCCTGCAAAGGCGCAAAAACCTTTGCAGGGCAGCTTTGATTTGCTTATAACACGGGTTCGACGGTTTCGGCAAATACCTCCCGGGCATATGCACGAAGCTTGAGACAGTATTCATCATAGGCGGACAGTAGCGCTTTGGCCTTTGGGGATAAAACTGCACCTCCTCCGTGTTTTCCGCCGGTGGTGGATACCAAAAGGGGGAAGCCAAGAGCGGCTTCCGAGGTTTTGATGACGGTCCATGCCTTGGAATATGCCATCGCCATGGATATGGCGGCGGCTCGGAGAGATTTTTCCAGTTCAACCCGGTGCAGCAGCTCAGCCACACCTGGCCCAAAGGATTTTTCCCCGTCCAGCGTAAAAATTCGCACGGACACAACGGGCTTAAATTCGGTATTCATACGGACAGTATACCACAGGAACGAAAGCTAGGTCAAGTTTTTTGCTTGACGAAAATGCACAAGTGTGTTATTCTATTGACAGAATAACGGGAAAGGAACACGTTTATGGCGGCTTTTGCCCAAGAATTGCAAATTTCACGGGGCATCACTGCCGTAATTGGCAGCGGCGGTAAAACCACACTGATTGCCGTTCTTGCCCGGGAGCTTTCCCAAATCGGCAGTGTCATTGTTGCAACCTCTACCCATATCCGCAGACCGGACACTTGGCCGGTGCTGCGGCAAACGGGGCAAGTAGAGGGCGTGGTTTGCGTGGGCGCGGATGCGGAAAACGGCAAACTGACTGCTCCAATGCAGAGCTTTTCCGAGCTTGCCCGCTGCGCGGATTTTGTTCTGGTGGAGGCGGACGGCTCCAAAGAGCTTCCTTTGAAGGCACATGCCCCTCATGAGCCGGTCATTCCGGAAAAAGCTGCGCAGGTGATTTGTGTGGTTGGTGCTTCCGGCTTTGGCAAGCCCGTGCGTGAAGCGGTTCACCGGCCGGAACTTTTTCAGACGCTCACGGGTAGCGACATCGCAAGCCCGCAGGCCGTTGCCCGGCTTTTGCAGCGCGAAGGACTGCACAGCCGTGTTTTTATCAATCAGGTGGACACGCCGGAGCGCGAAGCGCTTGCGCGCGTACTTGCTTTTGGGCTTTCTTGCCCGGTAACGCTTGGCTCATTGAAAAGAGGGGAAATCATATGCTTGTGATCATTCGCGGTGCCGGCGATCTGGCTTCCGGAATTGCCCTGCGGTTGCACCATGCAAAAATGCAGGTGGTCATGACTGACCTGCCGCAGCCGACGGCCATTCGCCGAACGGTCTGCTTTTCTCAGGCGATTTTGCTGGGGAAAGCCCATGTGGAGGATGTGACGGCGGTCTTTGCACCGACGGCGGAGTCTGCACTTGAAATTTTAAAGGACGGAAACATTCCGGTTCTGGCAGACCCGGAGGCTAACTGCATTTCCCGATTGAAACCGGATGCCGTGGTGGACGCCATCCTTGCTAAGCGCAATCTGGGAACGAAAATCACCGATGCGCCCTGCGTGATTGGCGTTGGCCCGGGATTTACGGCGGGCATTGACTGCCACGCCGCTGTGGAGACCATGCGGGGACATACCCTTGGCCGGGTCATAACCGAAGGGTCACCCTTGCCAAACACCAACGTTCCCGGGCTCATCGGCGGCTTTGCCGGAGAGCGGGTGCTTCGTGCGCCGGATGACGGCGTGTTTTGTCAGGTTTCCCAAATTGGTGACATGGTCAAGGCCGGCGATGTGGCCGGATATGTCGGAGATAAGCCCATGCTTTGCCATATTGACGGAGTCGTCCGGGGCATATTGGCAGACGGGATCCCCGTTTTCAAAGGAATGAAGGCAGGAGACGTTGACCCCCGGGGAGATGTGTCTTACTGCCAAACGGTATCAGATAAAGCGCTGGCCATTGGTGGCGGCGTATTGGAGGCGCTTTTGCGCTTTTCGGAGGGATAAAAATGGAAGATATCAAGCTGACAAAGCTGGCCAAGTGCGCCGGTTGCGGCGCCAAGGTCGGTGCGGGTGTTCTGGCGAAGCTGCTCGATGGCATCCGTGTGCACAATGACCCCAATTTACTCGTAGGTTTCGACAAATCCGATGATGCTTCTGTTTATAAAATCAGCGACGAGTTGGCGCTGGTGCAGACAGTGGACTTTTTTCCGCCCATCGACGATGACCCCTACACCTTCGGCCAAATCGCTGCGACCAACGCTCTTTCGGATGTTTACGCCATGGGCGGTGAGCCAAAGCTTGCCCTGAACATTATGGCGGTGCCGGAAAGCCTGCCCAAGGAGGCGGTTCATGCGCTGCTTCGCGGCGGCTATGACAAGGTGTATGAAGCGGGTGCCATCATCACCGGCGGGCACAGCATTCTCGATGACGAGCCAAAATACGGCCTTGCCGTGACGGGCTTCGTTCATCCGGACAATCTGTTGAAAAACTGCGGTGCGCAGCCCGGAGATGTTCTGTTTTTGACTAAACCGCTGGGGATCGGCATTCTTACAACGGCGGCAAAGGCCAATCTTCTGACGCCGGAGCTGGCGGATTTTGCCCGCAGGATGATGACCACTTTGAACAAAGGCGCCCGTGATGTGATGGTAAAATACCGCGTGCACGCCTGCACGGACGTGACCGGTTTCGGCCTGATGGGTCACGGTTTGGAAATGGCGCAGGGAAGCAACGTGGAGCTGGTTGTGGAAACGGACGGTATCGACCTGATTCCCGAAGCGCGTGAATTTGCCTCATGGGGACTGCTTCCGGCTGGAATGTACCGCAACCGGCACTTTGCTGAGGCCAGTGTGGACGTTGGCGAGGTGGAGCTTGCGGTGCAGGATATGCTCTTTGACCCGCAGACTTCCGGCGGACTGCTGATGGCTGTCCATCCCGATGACGCTGAGGCGCTTTTTGCCGAGCTGAAAAACGCCGTGCCGTCGGCGCAGAAAATCGGCTATGCCCGGGAATATCAGGGCGGCAAATGGATCATTTTGAAATGACAGCAGGGGAAAAGACCATGGAAACACGGGGACGTCGCGTGCGCAGTGTGGAAAAGTCCATAGAGCTTCTGGACTGCTTCTGGCGGGAAAGACGTGCACTTTCGCTGCGGGAGCTGGAGCAGCAAACCGGTTGGGCGAAAAGCACCATCCACGGTCTTCTGGCCTCCATGCTGGATTCCGGCGTCGTGGAGCAGAATGCCGGAGACGGAAAATACCGCTTGGGCTACCATCTTTTTGAGCTTGGCAGTGCGGTCAATCTGGGCTGGGATGTGCCGGGAATTGCTGCGCCCCATCTTCAGGAAATCGTTGACGAGCTGGGAGAGTCGGCATATCTGGCGCGGCTTTCTGGCAATGAGCTGATTTTGGCGCTGTGCGAGCAGCCGCACGTCGGCTTTCGCGTCGTTTCCGAGGTCGGCACCCGTCTGCCGCTGCACTGTTCCTCACAGGGCAAGGCTATACTTGCCAATCTGCTACCTTACGAGGCAAAACGTCTTCTGACCCGCAGCCCGCTGGAGCCTTTCACAAGCAAAACGGAAACAGACCCGGAAAAGCTTTTAACAGCGCTTGCACAAATCCGTCATCTTGGCTATGCGCAGGAGCTTGAGGAATACAAGCTGGGACTGAAATCCGTTGCAGCGCCTGTGTTTGACGCACATGGCGGCTGCGAATATGCCGTTGGAATTATCTGCGTGGCAGGCGAGAGCCAAAAGAGTTTTGAGCGCATGAAGGAACTGGTGATGGATGCGGCCAGCCGGATTTCTCAGAATTTAAAAGGCGAATAAGCAAAACAATGGGCTGCTGCAAAAGGCAATTTTGCAGCAGCCCGTTTGAATTCGAGTCCATAAATGAAAAGCAATCCGAACCACCATCATTAAGATTGGATTCGGATTGTCTTGTTTTGGTACGCC
>CAZPRA010000015.1:0-18467 GCA_964588975.1 uncultured Oscillospiraceae bacterium
CCGCTCTGTACCGCTACATCGGCCCGGATGTGGACGTTCCCGCCGGTGACATGGGCGTGGGCGGCCGCGAGATTGGCTACCTCTTTGGCCAGTATCGCCGTCTGAAGGGCGTCTGGGAAAACGGCGTTCTGACCGGCAAGGGCTTCAGCTATGGCGGCTCTTTGACCCGTCCGGAGGCCACCGGCTACGGTGCCATATACTATTTGCAGGAAGTCCTGAAGCACGAGGGCGAGAGCATTGAAGGCAAGACCATCGCCTGCGCCGGTTTCGGCAACGTCACCTGGGGCATCTGCAAGAAGGCGCACCAGCTCGGCGCCAAGGTCATCACCCTGTCCGGCCCCGACGGTTACATTCTTGACGAAGAAGGCGTCTCCTCCTCCATGGAGAAGGTGGACTACCTTGTCACCATGCGTAATTCCGGCCGCAACCGCGTGCAGGACTATGCCGAAAAGTTCGGCGTGCCGTTCTTCCCCGGCGAAAAGCCTTGGGGCGTCAAGGCAGACGTCATCATGCCCTCTGCCATGCAGAACGACGTCAAGATGGACTCCGCCGAGAAGATCGTGGCAAACGGCGTGAAATATTACATTGAAGTTGCCAATATGCCCACCACCAATGACGCTCTGGCCTACCTGATGAGCCAGAAGAATATGATCGTTGCTCCGTCCAAGGCGGTCAATGCCGGTGGCGTTGGCGTTTCCGGTCTGGAAATGGCACAGAACTCCGAGCGTCTGGTCTGGACGGCGGAAGAGGTCGACGCACAGCTCAAGAAGATGATGCAGACCATCCACCGTGTTTCCGCAGAGGCTGCCGAGGAATACGGTTTGGGCTATAACCTCGTTGCCGGTGCCAATATCGCCGGCTTCAAGAAGGTCGCTGAGGCCATGATGGAACAAGGCGCATTCTAATTGCATATATACCACAAACGCCGGGCGCTGCTGAAAGGCAGCACCCGGCGTATTGTTCTCGGTTTTATACGGTTCCCACGTATTCTCCCGGATATGGCTGGTTGGCAGAGCGGTTCGTATAGACCCGCTCCAGCGGAATTCCCAGCAGACGCAACGTTTCCCACAAAGCTCTGCCGCAATGGGAAAATGCGACGGCACCGTGATGCGGGAAATGCTGTTCCAGCAGCACATGGCGGTAAAAACGATCCATTTCCGGGATCCCGATGACTCCCCTGCTGCCAAAGGACGCGTCCTCCGCGTCCAGAAACGCGCCCTCGGCCAAATAAGCACAAAGGCGGTTATCCGCCGCCGCGTGCAGCCGGAACAGGGTAAGCGCTCCGGGCTTCATGCTGCCCTCCAGCGTTCCGTTGGTTTTTTCGGCGGGCAAGGAACGCGCCATGATGAGCTGATTGCTCATGCGGGGCGATTTCAGACGTGCGATCGGCGCATTGCCGCAGTGGAAGCCCATGAACAGCTCCTCCTTGCGGTAGCCGCAGCCGGAAAGCTGCTGACGGTAAAGCGATTCCGGAATGGAATTGTTGATATCCATCAGAGTCACATCTTCACCCGTCAGGCACATTCCAAGGAACTGGCTCAGCGCGCCGTAAAGGTCGACCTCGCAGGCCACAGGAACGCCCCGGGAGGTCAGCCGCCCGTTGACATAGCAGGGCACAAAGCCAAACTGCGTTTGAAAAGCCGGCCAGCATTTCCCTGCCAGCGCAACAAAGGAACTGCTGCCACGGTGCGCCTCGATCCAGTCCAAAAGGGTCAGCTCATACTGAGCCAGCTTTGGCAAAATTTCCGGCTTGCAGTTACCGCCACCCAGTTCAAGCGCCATGGCCGCTGCGGTGGCGGCAATGCGGCAATCGTCCGCGTGCTGCAAAAAAGCAGTATACAGATCCAGCTCGGAATTTTCCTCCAGACGGACGCCAAGCTCATAAAGCGGCTGAAGCGGCGCATAGCAGGCGACAAAATCCTGCGGTCTGGGGCCGAAAGAGATGAGTTTCAGACCTTTCAGCCCGATAACTGCGCGGGCAATGGGAATGAATTCCAGAATTTTCTCCGCACATTCCTCCGGCGTTCCGATGGGATAAGGCGGAAAATAGGCCGTCTGCTTGCGCAGTCCCAAACTGTAAGAGAAATTCAAAAGGCCGCAGTAAGCGTCTCCGCGCTGCTGGATCAGGTCGCCCTCCTCAGCCGCGCCGACGGCCATCACAGGCCCCGGAAATTCCTGTGCCAGCAGGGATGCCGGTGTTTCCGGCCCAAAATTACCGAAATAAATGCAAAGCGCATTGCAGCCCTCCCGAGCCAGCATTTTAAGCGCGATGGGCACATCCGTTTCCTGCACCACGCAAAGGGGACATTCGAAAAATGCCGCATGGATCCCGGAAAGCGCCTGCGCCACGCGATGACAACGCGCAAGGGAAAACTGAGCAGGAAAGCAGTCCCGGCTGACGGCCACAAGGCCGAGGCGGACATTTGGAAGTTGGTTCATCATCATATTGCAACCTTCGGCCGCTGTGCGCCAGCGCCGTCCTCCTTTTTGATCCTTCGGTCGCTATTTTACCATTTGTCCGGTCTTCTGTCAATCACAGTCCGACCTGTGCGCAGCAATTGCGGATGAAATCAATTGATTTTTTGAGCATTTCCGGCTCATTGCGCAGACCCAAATCCCGCCAGAGCGCCACGGAAGCTGCGATCTCGCCCTCCGGCGTCATAAAGGACTCAATGTTCAATCTTCCGGCATAGCCGATCTGCTTCAGTGCCCGGAAGAAGTCCTGCCATGGGAAACAGCCCAAACCGGGCAGTTTCCGGTTATTCTCCGCCAGATGCAGGTGCTTCAGGCGCTTGCCAGCAAGCGTGACGGCGCCTACCACGTCGTCCTCCTCCATGCACATATGAAAGCCGTCCAGCATAAGCCCCACATTGTCATTGCCGACCAGCTCGCAGAAGGCTACACCCTCTGCAGCAGTGTTGATCAAAAAGCCCTCAAAGCGGTTCAAAGGCTCCAACGCAACGGTGATACCCTGAGAGCCGATGCTCTGCACCGTCCTGGAAAAAACCTCCGCCGTGCGCAGGGTGATTTCCCGCTTTTCCGAAAGGCTTAGGGGCTGTGTGCGGTAAGACGGCCATTTGGTATAGCAGGTGCCGCCCAGAAGACGGATTCCCGCACGCTCCATCACGCAGAAAATCTGTTTCAGGTGCTCCGCGCCCGTTTTGCGCACAGTTTCCTCCGGCGATGCCATGTCATATTCAGGCGCAAAACCGCAGCTAAAGGCGATTTCAACGCCTAAGCTTTCGGCAAGCCTGACCAGCTCTACCGCCTGCTCAGGATTTTCCAGAAAAGGCTCCGGCGGCAGCTCTACGCAGGAAAAGCCAATCTTGGCAAAACGCTCCAGTAGCGCAGGGAAATCCCGGCTCTGAAGCCCGTTTTTTGCTCCAAAAAGAAAATGAATTCCTGTTTTCATTGCTTCCTCCATAATGTCGCTCAGGCACCCGGCAGAATTTGCCGGGTGCCAAGCGTTCCGATATGCAATATCAGTTTTCCAGCGGCAGCAGACCGAATTCTTCCAGTCCGTTGTCTGCGATGTACTTGCGGTACCATGCGTTCATGTTGTCCTCACTTGCTGCGCGCTCCATGAGCTCATCGGTAACTTCGCTGCTGGTGACGATCTGGCCGTCATAGAGGTTGTCCTCGGGGTTGAGCTGGCGGCCTTCCTTGAGCATTCTGGCCAAAGCCTGAACCGGCAGATAGCCCTCAAGCCACACATTCTGGAATGCGCACACATCCAGCCAACCTTCCTTGAGCAGGTTCAGCGCTTCTGTGCCCGGGTCATAGGCGCCCATGACAACGCTGGAATTGGAGTTCTTGGCGACCTTGCCCATATTGGTCGTCTCGATGGCGGACAGGCCGACCATCGCCGTCAGGTCGCTGTTGGAAGTGAGAATGTTCTCCCAGTTGTTATAGTTCAGGGTGGTATCCAGATCCGTCTCAAAGACCTCAGTGAACTTCACGTTGGCGCCTCCATAGGCAGCCATGACCTGATTGGCGCGGGTGGTGTGGCTCTCCGGGCCAAGGACGCAGACACCAAGCGCCACGGTGCCTTCGTCACCGGCCTGCTCGCGAACGGCGGTACCGAGATCATAAGCCAGCTTTGCGGTGTTGACGCCGAAGTAGGTGGCTCGCTGAGAGGTGGGTGCGTCGGAGTCGGTGATGACGACGGTCACGCCTTTTTCCACTGCCGCCGCAATGGGCTCATCCCACACGGTGGAGTCACCGGCGATGATCACGATGGCGTCGCAGCCGGCGGCCACGAGAGATTCGAACATGGAAATCTGCTGGGTGTTGTCGCTGTCAACGGGGCCTGTGTAGGTCAGCTTGACGCCGTAGTCCTCGGCAGCCGCCTTTGCGCCATATTCGATGGCGGACATCACGTCGCCGGAGGTGGTGTGCACCACGAAGCCGATGTGATATTCGTCGTCATCGCCGTTGTTGGCAGAATCGTCGGCCGGGTCGTTGTTGGCGGAGTTGTTGACGGGCTCCTTGGAGTCGTCCGTGTTGGGCTCGTCCTTGGTGCAGCCGGCAAAGAGGCAGGTCACCAGGCACAGAGCCAGAAGCAGTGCAAGCAGTCTTTTCATTTTGGTTTCTCCTTTATTTTTTAATTATATTTCAGAGCGTTGCTCCAAAATTACGATTTGCGCAGGCGGTTGGCCGCCTTTCGTTCCACAAGGGTGTCAATGGCAATGGCCGCGATCATAGTGACGCCCACAAAGAGGCTTCGCCATGCGGATTGCAGACCCAAAAATACCAGGCCGTTCTGGATCACCGTGACCAGGGCAATGCCGATAAGCGAGCCCCACATAGTGCCCGAACCGCCACCCATTTTGGTGCCGCCGATGACCACAGCGCCGATGGCGGACATCTCATAGCCGTTTCCGGTTGTGGTATCCGCAGAGGTCAGGTTGGACAAAGTCAGCATTGCCGCGAGGCCGCACATGAAGCCGCTGAAGGTCATTACGCCTACGCGCAGTGCATTGGTATTGATGCCACGTTTTTTGGCCGCTGCTGCATTGTCACCGGCCAGAAGCAGATGGCGAGCCAGCTTGTTGTGTCGGAAGAAGACAGCGCACAGGACAAACACCGCAAGGCAGATCACTGCCAGCATGGAGACACCGAAAATCTTGTAGCGGGCGATGTCCAAAAAGCTGCTTTCCGGGAGGCCACTGATGGTTTTGCCGTCGTTGAGCACCAGCGCAAGGCCGCGATAGATGGACATGGTGCCAAGCGTGATGACAATGGTTGGCAGGTCAAAGGCAACCGCCAGAAGGCCGTTGATTGCGCCGAGCGCCGTGGCAAAGACCATGCCAATTCCCACGCAGACCCACGGGTTTAGCCCGGTGCGGGTCATCAGCAGTGCAACGCAGGCCATGGTCGCATTCAATATCATGCCAACAGACAGGTCAACCTCATTGGCGCTGAAGACGAAGGTCATTCCGAAGGTCAAAATACCCAGAATGCTCATCTGCTTTAAAATCACCGCCACATTTTCCGCCGTCATAAACGACGGCACGAAAATGCTGAAGCCCGCAATTACCGCAATAAGCGCCATGAGCACGCCAACTTCCTGGAAGGAGATGGCTTTGCCCACTTTTCGCGCTTTTTTCAAAAGCGGACTGCACGTCTTTTCCTGCGCGGTGTCGTCTTTCTTTGCTGTCCGGTTTGAGTGTGAGGTGTCAACAGCAATGTGCTTCAGGATGGTTCCCTTGGTGGTGCCGTAGTCCACGGTTTTGATATGCTCACCATTTCGGAACAGCAGGATCCGGTCGCTCAGAGCCGTAAGCTCGTCGATCTCCGAGGAGGTCATGAGCACCGCAAAGCCTTGAGCCGTCAGGCGGTCGATGAGCTGATAGATTTCCTGCTTGGCACCGACGTCGATACCACGCGTCGGGTCATCCAAAATCAGCAGTCGGGGATGCGTCGCCAGCCACTTGGCCAGAAGCACCTTCTGCTGGTTGCCGCCGGAAAGCTCAATGACACGGCTGTCCTGATCGGTACAAATCACGTTCAGTTTTTCAATATATTCCTGTGCGATGCGTCTGTTCTCCCTGTGCTGCAAAAGGCCATGCCGGGAATTCAGACGCAGAACGCTCTGGGCAATGTTGCGGCCGATCGACCAATCGGTCATCAGGCCGGTATCCCGGCGGTCTGAGGGCACCATGGCAATGTGCTTTTTCATGGCGTCGAGCGGAGAATTGGGCCGAATTATCTCTCCGTCGACGGTAATACTGCCGGAGGTAAAGTGCTCCAAGCCGAAAAGTACCTTTAAAAGCACCTCATAGCCGCAGCCGGACAGACCGGAAAGCCCAACCACCTCACCTGCACGGACATGGAAGGACACGTCTCGCAAACCGTCGGCAGAAAGCTGCTCCACCTGAAGCACGACCTCGCCCTTTTCCGAAGGCGCTCTGGTATAGAGACACTTGGCGTTGTGTCCGAGCATGAGGGAGATGACCTCATCGACATCCGTTTCGGCCGTGTTGCGTGTCTGGATGTATCTGCCGTCGCGCATGACCGTGATGCGATCCGAAATGTCAAAGACCTCATCCATGCGGTGGGAGATATAGAGAATAGTCATGCCTTTGGCCGTCTGCTCGCGAATCAGGCGGAACAAAATTTCCGTCTCATACATATTCAAAGCGGAGTTCGGCTCGTCCAAAATGAGCACCTTGGCGTCATCGGCAATGGCGCGGGCGATTTCGATCCACTGGCGCTGGCCGATGGATAGCTGCTGCACCGGCAGGCTCAGGTCGATATTCAGCTCCATATCGTCCAAAACCTTCTGCGTGCGCTCACGCATTTTCTTATGGTTCAGAAAGCCGAAGCGACTGAGCTCTTTGCCTGCGAAGATGTTCATCTCCGTAGTCTGCTGAGAAAACATGGAAAGCTCCTGAAAAACGATGCTCACGCCGGCTTTTCTCGCCTCTGCCGGATTTTTGGGGCAAAAGGGCTTGCCGTCGAGCCGCATTTCTCCCGAGTCGCAGCGGTAGACGCCGGAAATCAGGTTCATCAGCGTGGATTTGCCCGCACCGTTTTCGCCGCAGATGGCGTGAACCTCACCCTTGCCAATGGTAAAACTGACATCGTTCACTGCCTTGACAGTGTGAAAGCTTTTGCAGATGTGGTTTAATTCAAAAAATGCTTCCTTCAATTTTCTCACCCCCGGCTTATCTGGTCTTTCGGTTGGTCAAACGCTGAAGGGCTATGGCCAGAACCAGCAGAATTCCCTCCACCGCCTGCTGATAGGCCGTGGAAATTCCCATGAGCATCAGTCCGTTCTTGATGACCATGATGAGCACAATGCCGCCCAACGTGCCGAACACAGAGGCTTTTCCGCCTTCGGTAGAGCCGCCACCGGCCACCACCGCGGTAATGGCGAGCATTTCATAGCCGCTGCCGCCTTCCGAGGTCGCTGAGGCCATGAAGGACAGCGACAGCACCGCCGCCAGACCCGCAAAGGCGCCCATGAGAGCCTCATTCTGAATTTTCCGGCGGCGAATAGGAACGCCGCTGTAGCGGGCGGCATTTGGATTGCTGCCCATCGCCAAGAAGTCCCGCGCCATCACCGTTTTATGGAGGAACCATGCCGCCGCAAGCACCACGAGCAGGGCAACATAGACCGTATTGTTCACCCGGAGCGTTGTTCCCACGCCGAAGTCGAAAAAGGAGCTCTGGCCCAGGTTGCCAATGCTGTAGCCGTCGGTCAAAATCAGCGTCAGTCCCTTATAAACATAGGACATTCCAAGCGTGATAATGATCATGGGCAGCTTCAGAAATACCGCAACGGTGCCGTTCAGTGCGCCGCACACAATTCCAACCAGAATGCCCAAAAGTGCACTGAGCCACGGGTTGAGCCCCCAATGGAGGATCATCAGTGCCATAACATTGACCGAAAGATTATAAATCGCACCCACGGAAATATCCATCTCACCCGTGGCAACCACGAAGGTCATGCCCGTGGCAATGACCACCATGACCACCATCTGCCGCAGCAGACGGAAGAAATTATTCGCCGTGGCAAAGGTCGTTGTGGTCACGGAAAACAGGATGCAGACCACCACGATGCCAACCAGCACCGCCGCGCTGGTCTTATTCTGAATTCGCAGGGATTTCGTTTTGACCGGACGACTCATTTTGCTTTCCTATGCCCTTCCCGGGAAAATTCCCTCAAGATACTGAATGTGTGCATAGCCGCGATTCTTCGTGCGGGTCTTCAGGACGCTGCCAATGCAGGTGATGAACAGATCCCGTCCGTCCGATCCGCCCCATGTCAGGTTCAGCGCCGTGTCCATATGACTGATGAGCAGGATCCCCAACTCCGTGCCGTCCTTGTCATAAAGGTGCAGACCGTCTGGGCCGCAGCAGAAAATGTTTTCAAATTCGTCGATCTTCATGCCGTCAGGCACCGTGTCATCCTTGCCGATTTGGGTCGTTTTGGCAAACTCTCTGGCATTGGACAGGCTGCCGTCCGGCGCAACGTCAAAGGCCATGATCCGATAGTTTGGCGAATCGTTGACGAAAAGCGTCTTTTCATCGCGGGAGAAGCACAGGCCGTTCGGATTGGCGAAGATATCCGCGCCCAGACGCAGCTCACCCGTTTTTGGATTGAGAATGTAGACCGGGCGCAGCTCCGATGGGATGGGTCTGCCGACTCCAGCCGGGGCATTCTGGCGGCCGTACATAGGGTCTGTGAAGTAGATCATGCCGTCACTGCGGCAAATCACGTCATTGGGGCTGTTAAGCTCAATGCCCTTATAGTGCGTGGCCAAAACCTCATAATTGCCGCCGTCTGTTGTGCAGCGGCTCAGGTGGCTGCTGGCGTGCTCGCAGACAATCAGTCTGCCCTGCGGGTCAAAGCACTGTCCGTTTCCCTTGTTGTGATTGTTATAAATCACCTTGCCGCCGCCCTCCGGCGTCCATTCCATGGTGTTGGAAACCGGAATGTCGTTGAACAGGAGGCGATTCTTCTCATAGTCCCACACTGCGCCTTCCGTCAGGTGCATATCGGGCACGATGACCTCGATAGACTCCTGCAGGTCAATGAGTTCATAGACACGTTCGTCAAACACATGAAGCTTGATCTGCATGGTTTTTTCTCCTTTCCTTATTCGCGGTGGGTGTTCTTCTCGGCGGAGATCGCTGCGTCATATTCCGGCCAGAGCTTCATGATTGCCTGAGAGATGAAGAAGGAATCCTGCGGGAAGCCAAACATACTGGCGCCCTTATCCGCCCATTCCTTCAATGCGTCTGCACGCATGGCCGGCCATGCCAAAAACGGCATATGATATTTCACGCAGACTGCCGCCGCATTGTCCATATATTCCCGAATTCTGGGGTCATCCTGACGGCCGCCCAGTCCCATGCCGACGGACAGATCTCCGGGGCCCAGGACTACCATGTCCACGCCCTCGACCTGAACAATCTGCTCGATGTTCCGGAAACCTTCCTCCTGTTCCACGATCATCATTTTCAGCGTTTCTCTGTCGGCAATATCCACATAGTTTGCCTGACCGAGCTGTCCATAGTGACCGGCTCTTTGAGGATTCCAGCCGCGGACGCCTCTGGGCGGATAGGTACAGGCCGCGACCGCTTCTGAGGCATCTTCAGCCGTGTTGATGAAGGGGAAGCCGATGATATCCGGCCCCATATCCAGAATGGGACGCACCAGCGCCGCATCACGATAAGGCAAACGGATCATGGCCGCCGCACCGCCGGCATGGGCTCCAATCATGAGATTTTGCATCTCCGCTCGACCCATGGCGCCGTGCTCGCCCTCGATCCAGACAAAATCGTAGCCAGCCATGCCGACCAGCTCGCTGACGGCAGGGTCATTCAAACTAACGCAAACGCCGCAGACGATTTTGCCTTTTTTCATTTTTTCGGTCAGTCTGTCCAGATAAATACCCATTGTTTAATCCTCCATTCCATTGATTTCCGTGCAGACTGCCAGCTTGCAGTACTGCGCGTATTTTTTCTCGTATAGCGCCCGGTTTTCTTCCCGGGGCTCGACTTCCTCCGGATAGCTTGCGGTTGTCGCTGCCTGCTCCACGCTCTGCCACAGGCCGATGCCCACACCCGCCAAAAGCGCCGCACCGTAGGCACTTCCCTCGGCTGCTCCGGCGGATATGCGCACCTTCAGGCCAAAAACATCCGCGATGATTTGCCGCCAAAGGCCACTTTTTGCACCGCCGCCGCCCAAAATGATTTCCCGCGCCTTCGGTGTGCCCGTTTCGCACAAGAGCTCATAGACCTGCCGCAGCGACAGCGCAACGCCTTCCAGCACCGCTCGGGCAAAATAGCCCTTGTTCATGGTAGCATCTGCACCCAAGAAGGCCGCCCGCACGTCACTGCGGAAAACCGGGCAGCGCTCTCCCATCAGATAGGGATAATACAGAAGGCCGCCGCTTCCCGCCGGTACTGATGCCGCTTCCCGGTCAAGCGCCTGATAGGGGTCTGCGCCGGTGATGGCTTCCATCTGCTTTTCATAGGTGCCGAACACATTGCAGAACCAATGGTAAGAGCCGGCAGCCGAAAGCGTGCAGCCGATGGCCGCCCAGCGATCCTCGGAAGTTCCGCAAAAAACCTGTAGCTTGCCGCCGGGATTGTCAATGCACCGCTTCAAAGGCACCGCCACCACGCCAGAAGTTCCCAGCGTTATGCTGATCCCGTCCGGTGAGGTCAGGCCGCTGCCCAGCAGAGACAGCACAGCGTCTCCGCCGCCACCAAAAACCGGAATTCCTGCCGGAAGACCGCAGGACGCTGCCGCCTGTGTGTTAAGATAGCCTGTTTGCTCCGTTGAGCCAAGCACCTCCGGGAAGACCTCCTCAGGTAGCTCCAGCTTTTCAAGAAGCAGCTTTGACCATCGGTGCTGCCGCACATCATAAAGGCCGGTGCCCGAGGCGTCGGAATAGTCCGTGGCGAAGTGCCCGGTGAGCTTCCAGCGAATATAGTCCTTTGCCAGCAGAACGTGGCGAATTCGCCGGTAGTTCTCCGGCTCCTGTTCGCGGAGCCATTGCAGCTTGCCGCCGGTATAGCCGGAAAGCATCATGTTGTTCGTCTGCCGGAGCAAGCCGTCCAGACCGCCGACCTCGTTAGTCAGCCAATCGCACTGGCTCTGCGTTCTCTGGTCGTTCCAGAGAATTGCCGGACGGATCACCCGATTCTCGCCGTCCAGAATGACCAGAGAGTGCATCTGCCCGGACAGGCCGATGGCCGCAATGCTCTCAAGCGCGTCCGTGCACTGTGCAGTCAGACGCCGAATGGCCTGCACACAGCCGTACCACCAGTCCGCCGCTTCCTGCTCTGCCCATCCCGGCCGAGGCCGGGACAGGTCATAGGGCGCAGTGGCGCTGCCACAGACAACTCCCTTTTTATCCGTCAGAACGGCCTTGCAGCCCGATGTGCCAATGTCAATTCCAAGCAAATATTTCATAAGCGCCTGTGGAGTTCCTCCCTTCCTGCGGTGCCGACGGCTGCTTCCGTATCCCGCTCAGTTGTTTGATACCTTTTTAAAAGTGTTTTATTATCTCTTTCGATTGCAGTATATCATACTTTCTTTTCCCCTGCAAGGCATTTTTTTCGGTCAAAGGGCATTTGCATGGGGTTTGCGGCGAATTTTGTTTGTTTGCACAGTTTCAACCGGGAAAATTTGTGCATATTTCTTCCCAGTTTAAGGAAATAATTCTTGCGTTTTTTCGGAATAGACAGTAAAATTACATTAGAAGATTATTTTTAAATGTGCTTACAGAAATGGAGAGCATGGCATGAGAAACGGCGAAATGGGCATAAGCAACACGGATGTGCGTTTGCAGAATAAAAAAAGGGTGACCAACCTGCTGTATAAGCAGGGTGCGCTTTCCAAGCAGGAAATCGCACGCAGTCTGAACATGAGCCTGCCAACGGTGAGTCTGCTGGTCAGTCAGCTCCGGGACGAAGGGCTGGTCTATTTGCAATCCGCAGACGAATCCAGCGGCGGTCGAATCCCAGAAATCGTTCACTTCCAATATAAGGGGCTTTATGCCTTCGGCGTGGAAATCACCGGGCATCACATCCGCCTGACGCTCATCGACCTTGGCGGCAACGCCGTGATGACCAATACCATTCGCGTCCCCTTCCGCAATGAAAAGGAATACTGGACGGATTGCCGCGCCATTCTGATGGACAGTCTCCGCAACCACCAGATCGACCCGACAAGCGTTCTGGGCGTCGGCATTGCCATCCCCGGCGTGGTGCGCCACGATATGCACTATGTGGATTTTGCACCCACGTTAGAGCTGCGGCATTTTGACTATGGCAGCGTGGAGCATTTTCTGGGCTTCCCCATCCTTTTTGAAAACGAATCCAATGCTGCCGGCTTTGCAGAGGTCTGGCAGCACGGAGATCACATTTCCGACGCCATCTATCTGTCCATCAACAAAGGCGTCGGCGGCGCCATCATCGCAAATCACCAGTTGTCTTACGGCATCAACCGCCGGGGCGGTGAATTTGGGCACATGACCATCGTCCCCAACGGCGACGTGTGTTCCTGTGGCAAGCGTGGCTGCTTTGAGGCGTATTGCTCCACGCGGGTGCTGTCCTCCTGCACGGATGACCAGCTCAGCATTTTCTTCCAGCGTTTGCCCGGCAGCCCGGAATACCGTGCCCGCTGGGAAACGTATCTGGATAATCTCTCGTTGGCCGTGAGCAATATCTGCATTGCGTGGGACGTGCCCATCATCATCGGCGGCGCCATTTCGCCCTATCTGGAAAACGATTTTCAAAGGTTCGTCCAGAAGGTGGAGCAGTTGATCCCCTTCAGCAGCAACAATGCTTTCCTCTCCCTGAGCAGGAATGGGGAAAACGCCGCCTGCATTGGCGCAGCGCTGATGATCGTGGCGCGACATCTGCGGCTTTTGTCCTATGTTGGCAGTTGACGCACGATAACCGAAGAACGCAAAAGCCGGGCAGCCGCTTAAAACGGTGCCCGGTTTTTTGCGCTCTGTAGGAGCAATTCTTTGAGATATTGGTTTCTCCCCTGCTGACGCCGCCAATGGCGGCGTGCGGCGGGCTGCACCCGCAAGGGGTAGGTCGCATCCGTAAGGCTCCTTCGTCGCCAACGGCTGCGCTCGGGGCAGCCCGCCCTACGGGTGCGGCGATTGAAGGTGCCCAGCGTTGCACCGCACCAAAACCTCCCTCTGATGAGGGAGGTGGCAAAATCAAAGATTTTGCCGGAGGGAGAGAACAAGAAAACCCACAATTTCTATCCATTTGCATACAAAACGGTAAGCTAGATTTCTCTCCCTCAGTCAGCTTCGCTGACAGCTCCCTCATCAGAGGGAGCCAAGCGGTGCGGTGCGTATCGAGCGGCGGGCCGATGCAGGCATTGGCCCTTACCACCTTGTTTCTGCCAAAAGTTTACACCTATTATTGTGAGAATTCAGCTTAGATAGCTCTATGCTAAAACAGAGTGTAAAATTTTAAGGAAGCTCTGATTAAATTGGCAAGAGCGTTCAGCGAGAGATTTTTTCGCAAACCGAGCTTCGGAAAACGCAGGAATACTTTGTGTATTTCAAGTTTTCAGAAGCAAAGAGTTGCTTAAAAAAGATCCGCTGACCGCCGACGACGATTTATTCAGAAATTCCTCCGCTTTCAATCGCGGTGATTTTGTCCACGCGGCGCTGGTGGCGGCCTCCTTCAAAGGGCGTGTCCAGCCAGGTGTCCACAATGCGCAGCGCCAGCATTTGCCCCACCACGGCAGCACCCAGCGCCATCATGTTGGTGTCGTTGTGGCGGCGGGTCAGCTCGGCAGACATCAGATCGCTCAGAAGTGCGCAGCGAATGCCGCGAACCTTGTTTGCGGCGATGGAAATGCCAATGCCCGTGGTGCAAATCACAATGCCGCGTTCGCACTCGCCGGAGGCAACCGCCTCTGCCGCTGCGCGGCCAAAATCAGGATAGTCGCAGCTTTCCTTCGTGAAGGTGCCACAGTCGAGAACCTCACAGCCGCGTTCCTCCAGATGGGCTTTGACGGCCTCTTTCAGCTCCAGACCACCATGGTCACAGCCTAGTGCAAGTTTCATTCAAAATTCCTCCTAGTAAAGAATATTGGTTACAAGGGATGCGGCGGCGATCAGCAACGCCTGGACAAGAGCCAGCGTACCGCGACCGCGCTGCGTCAGCACGCTCCATTGCCAGCCCAGCGCCAAAAGCAGGGGCAGCGCCAGCAGATAATAGCCCGTGACGAGCCAGAGGCACAGGGGCAAAACCAGCAGTCCCAGCGTCCAGAGGCATTCGCTCCGGCGCAGCCGGAACGCTCCGTGGCACAGTGGAAGAAGGCTGACTGCTCCAGCAAGGAGCAGGAAAACACCACTTCGGCGCACGGAACCGGTCAGGCTGCTCCGGCGCACGAACAAATCGGTAAATTTCTGCCGTAGCGTGGCCACAAGCTGCCCGGGAAGCTCAAAGGAACGAAGCGACAGCCAGAAGCCCTCGACGTCACCGCTTTGGCGCAGGGTATACAGAAGGTAGAGCGCAATGACCCCCAAAACGAGGCACAGCACAACAAGCAACACGGACAGCACAAGCAGACTCACACGCTTTTCCTTACCGGCGCGGCGGTAACGCACAACGATGACCGTAATGTAACAAAACAGATAAAACGGGATAAGCCATGCGCCCGGCCAGCATATCACAAGCAGCATGGCGTAGCTCAAACCGGAGGCCAAAAGATACAGCGCGTTGGGGAACAGTCGACGGGGCTGCTCAAGGCTGCCGCACATCCAGAGCCACAGGAACAGAAGGCTCGCCGTCAGCATGATAAACGTTTTGTTATAGCCCGGCAGGAACACGAGCCCGGAAAGTGCACTCAGGCACACCGCCGGCAAAGGCCGGGCGAAGGTCAGGCGCAGAAGGGCATAAAGCGCCGCGCCGAGAATTCCTGCGGCGGACAGATTGCGCAGGAACAGCTCTCCATGGGAGAAGAATCGGGTCAGCGGTTCGGCATCGCGGTACAGTCCCAGCAGAATCACCAGATAGACAAAGCGGGCAACTGCCGCGCACAAGGCGCTTAAGAGCATCCACAGGCTGTCAAACCAGCGAAGCTTTTGCCGCTTCAGCGGTGCAAAATGAGGCGCATCGAGCCGCTTCATCCATTCGGTAGTGCCCCGACGGGGTCGCAGGCAGCGGTAATATGCAAGCACCGTGAGCGCGCAAAGGAGGACAAACACCCCGAGCACGGCAGCGAACAGAAGTTGCTGCCCAGTCAGCGCCGAAAGCAGGTCATATTTCATCGTAACCTCTCCTGTCTGTCTATCGTAGGTTCTTTTGACATCATACCACAGTTTTATCTCCTGCGCAAGAGGCTCTTTTCCCGGGACTTGACACGCAGGCGACTTATTTGCTATACTATTATTATAAACAAAAAAGGAGAAAAACATATGAAAAAGAAGCTTTCTGCCCCGTTTTCTCTTGTGCTTGCGCTGTGCCTGATTTTAGCGCTGTTCTCCGGCTGTTCACGCATTGTCAAAGAGATTGATCTGGATAAGGACGAGATCACGCTCACGCCCGGCGAAAAATACCGGGTGGAGTATACGCTCTTTCCCAAAAATGCCGAGGACGATTTGGAATGGGAAAGCGACGACGAAGACGTAGCCACGGTGAGAAATGGTCGCATCACCGCCGTTGGCGCGGGAAAATGCACCGTCACGGCCTATGCCAACAGCGGCATAGAGGCCGAAATTGAGGTCACGGTTCTCATTCCGGTCGAGCGCATTTCTCTGGACGAATGGGATATCAACCTTCCGGTCAACGGAACGTACTCCCTGACCTACTCCTTCTCTCCTTCCGACGCAACATTTCAGGCAGAATGGACCAGCAGCGACGAGAGCGTGGCAACCGTCACCAGCTCGGGTCTGGTCACAGCCGTAGGAGAGGGCGAGTGTACCATCACCGTGTCCGCCGGAGAGGATGTTTCTGATTTTGCCTACGTCACGGTAAGTGATCGTACGCCTGAAATGGAGCTGGCCGTTGGCTACTACTCTCTGGATTTTGCAAGCTTTAACGACGTGGACGGATACATCAATGACGATAACACCTTCCTGTGTCTTTACAGTGACGGAACGGGAGCGCTTTACTATAAAGGAAACCTCTACCGCAGCTTCACCTGGTGGTATTCCATCGGCGATGCGGCGGACGGTATCTTTTATACTGTCCGGACAGAAGATGGCAAAACAGAGCAAATCTTCCGCTTTGGAAGCTCCAGCGATTACGCGGGTGAAGTCGTTTATGATACCTGCGATGGTAACAGTTTCTTCTTTGAATAAAGCGGAGGGCGCTTCGTGAGCAACAAAATAAACGACACAAAAGCCCGGCGTCGGCGAAATCGCAAGCGCTGGCTCATCTCGGTCGGCATCGATCTGACCCTTCTGGCCGTTGCAGCAGGACTGTGGTTCTGGCTTCGACCCATCGCCGTGGAGTCGCTGAAGCTGTCTCCGGCTTCGGCCAGTCTGAAGGTGGGCGACAGCCTGACGCTGACGTGCAGCATTTACCCACCGGACGCCACGGATACGACGCTCATCTACCAGAGCAGCAACAGCGCCGTCGCACGCGTAGACGCGCAAAGCGGCACGCTCACCGCCGTGGGTGAGGGCACCTGCTATGTTTCCGCCACGGCGTCCAGCGGCGTCAAGGCCAGCCTTCGCGTAACGGTCGACGCACCTTTGACCGATCAGGAAGCCACTGTGCTTGGCGATTGGGTGATTTTCGCTCTGCGCGAGAGCGCGGACGGCGACATCCGCTATGTCTATAACAACTCCGGCGCCATCAGCCTTTTGGAAGACCGCACGGGCAGCCTGAGCCTGAAAAAAGAGGATCGCAGCTTCCCGGACTGGCGCCATGTGCAAAGCATCGAGGGCTTTGAGGTTTTCTCCGCCGAAACGGATCGCGATGAGACGCTCTCCCTCTACTATTGCACCGATACGGCCTCTGCTTATCGCGGTTGCCTGATGCTGAGTCTGCCGGACGGCCGCCTGTTCCTGTTCCACCGCCCGGTCATTTCCGAATAAACACAAATCCGGCCGATGCATTCAAGCATAGGCCGGATTTTTGCGTGCTATACTGCTTTTTTTAGCGGACATCTTTTCATGGAGGAATACTATGAAATCGACACAAATGGCGGTTTGTTTGCTTCCGTTTTTCGTTTGTTTCGCGAAAATCAGGCTATCAACACACAGGAGGTCAAGTAAATGGATACTGACAAAATTTACGCCGAACAGCTCGCAAACGTCCCCCTACGAACGTTGGTCGGGAGTGCCGGTGACGGGATGAGGGGAAATCAGCAGAGCTTGGCGCCGGCGGGGATGGCGTCGTCGAGCATGATGAGGTTCAGCTTTTCCTCGCCCTTTTCCGTATGCACGGCGGACAGGAGCATTCCGCAGCTTTCCCGTCCCATCATTTTTCTCGGCGGCAGATTGGTGATGGCCAAAAGGGTCTTGCCCACAAGCTCCTCCGGCTTATAATACTTGGCAATGCCGGAGAGGATTTGCCGATCCGTACCGCTGCCGTCATCCAGCGTGAATTGCAGCAGCTTTTCAGACTTTTTGACCGGGCAACAGGCTTTGACCTTCACCGCCCGGAGGTCGGATTTGCAGAAGGTGTCGAAATCTACGTTTTCTTCGCAATAGGGCTCGATTTCCAGAGGCGGCAGCGCGGCCTTGGCAGCCTGAGCTTTCAATTCCTCCAGCGCCAAAAGCTCTTTTCCCGCGTCAATCCGGGGGAACAGGGCGTCTCCGGTGGTGACGGCTGCCTCCACAGGCAGATCACCGAACCGGCACAGACTGTCCCAATCCGTCCGCTGGGCACCAATGCGCCGGGCAATCTCGGCGGAGGTGGCGGGCATGAAGGGCTGCAACAGACCGCCGCAGACCCGCAGGGTTTCCAGCAGGTGGTACATCACCTTGGCCAGACGGGGACGGTTGCTTTCCTCTTTGGCCAGAATCCAGGGGGCATTTTCGTCAATATACTTGTTTGCCCGGGAAATCACGGCGAAAATTTCGCTCAGGGCATTTTGGAACGCAAAATGCTCCATCTGCGCCTCGTATTTTCCGGGAAGCTTCGTGACCAGCTCCACCAAAGCGTCATCCAGCTCCCTGCGATATTCCTGCTCGGCGGGAAGCTTGCCGCCAAAATACTTCTGAACCATGGCCACCGTGCGGGAGAGCAGATTGCCCAGGTCGTTTGCAAGGTCGGTGTTGATGCAGGAAATAAGCAGCTCATTGGAGAAATTGCCGTCAGAGCCGAAGGGGAAGGAACGCAGCAGGAAGAAACGCAAGGCGTCTGTGCCGTAGCGCTCTGCCAGAAGATAAGGATCCACCACGTTGCCTTTGGATTTGGACATTTTGCCGCCATCGAGCAGGAGCCAGCCGTGGCCATAGACCTTTTTGGGCAGTGGCATTTCCATGCTCATGAGCATGGCCGGCCAGATGATGGAG
>CAZPRA010000016.1:0-18333 GCA_964588975.1 uncultured Oscillospiraceae bacterium
ACGGTACAGGGAAGACTGGAAGGGTGCCTTTCGCGGATTTTTGGCGTGCAGACCGAAGTCTCCGGCAGCGGCAGAACCGACGCCGGAGTTCATGCCAAAGCGCAGGTGGTCAGCTTTCGCGGGCCGGAAATGCCGCCGGAAAAGCTGCTTGCTCAGCTTCGCCATGCACTGCCGTCGGATATTGGCGCGCTGTCCGTGTGCTTTGCACCGGAGCGCTTTCATGCCCGACTGAGCGCGGCGGAAAAGACCTATGTCTACCGGATTTGGAACAGCGAAATGCCGGACGTCTTCGGGCGGCGATACCGCCTGTGGCTCCCCGGAAAGCTGGATACGGAGGCGATGGAGCAGGCGGCCTCTGAGCTGCTTGGGCGGCATGATTTTCTGGCATTTTGTGCCAATAAGCATATGAAAAAATCCACCGTGCGGGAGCTGCGCCGACTGGAGATCACCCGTCAGGGTGATGAATTGCGCATTTGCCTGACGGCGGACGGCTTTTTATATCATATGGCGCGTATTATAGTGGGCACCTTACTGGAAATCGGTCAGGGCAAACGGGACGCAACCGCTATCCACGGAATTCTGGAAAGCCGAAACCGGGAACAGACGGGCCAGACGGCTCCGGCCAAAGGGCTTTGCCTGGAAGAAGTGCGATATGGGGGCTTGCTCTACGCGGAAAATTGTGCTATCATTCAGGAAACGGCACAAAAAGGAGACTGAAACCATGAGAATTCTGGAGGGCTTGCGCCCGGAACGGGCGCTGTTCTATTTTGAAGAAATTTGCGCCATTCCGCACGGTTCGCGGGATACGAAAAAAATCTCGGACTATTGCGTGGAATTCGCCAAAGTGCACGCACTGCGCTATGTGCAAGATGAGCACAACAATGTTGTGATCTATAAGCCGGCTTCGCCGGGCTATGAAGACCATCCGACGGTGATTTTGCAGGGACATCTGGACATGGTCTGCGAAAAGGATGCAGACTGCAATCTGGATTTTGCCCGGGATGGACTGCGGCTGCGCCACGACGGAAGCTACATTTTTGCGGAAAAAACCACGCTCGGCGGCGATGACGGCATTGCCGTGGCCTATGCGCTGGCGATTTTGGAGTCTCAGGAGCTGAAACATCCGGCGCTTGAGGCGGTGTTTACCGTGGACGAGGAGATCGGAATGTTAGGCGCTGATGCCATGGATATGAGCGTGCTTCAGGGCAGACGCCTTCTGAACTGCGACTCGGAGGATGAGGGTGTTCTGACCGTGAGCTGCGCCGGTGGAGCCACCTCTGTGCTGCGCCTTCCGGTGCGCCGCGAAGCGGCAGACGGTAAAATCTGGCGCGTCGGCGTGGAGCACTTCCTTGGAGGTCACAGCGGCGTGGAGATCGCTCAGGGTCGCGCCAATGCCAGCCACGCCCTTGCGTCGCTGCTCTATGGGCTTCCGCTGCGCCTGATTTCTGCCTGCGGCGGCAACAAGGATAACGCCATTCCCCGCAGCGCAGAGGCTTATGTGTGCGCAACCGACGCCAAGCTCCCCAAAATTCTGAATTCACGCTGGAAAAACCTGCACCGGAGCTTGCCGGAAGGGGAGACGGCTGCGGAATTTTACTGTCGCGAGGCGCAGGTACCCGACGCGCCCATGACGCAAGAGGACTCTGACCGGACGCTGGAGCTGCTGCACAGGCTTCCCAACGGCGTGCAGACGATGAGCCGTGACATAGAAGGGCTGGTACAGACTTCTCTTAATCTGGGTATTCTTGCGACGCAGACGGACGCAGTCAGCCTGACCTTTTCCGTGCGAAGCTCGGTCAATGAGGAAAAGACGGCGCTAATCGGCTCTCTGCGCTCCATCGGCGCAGAGCTTGGCGCAAGCTACAGTGAAAGCGGCGCCTATCCCGCGTGGGAATACCGCAGGCAGTCGCCTCTGCGGGAGATCATGGTGAAGACATATGAGTCGCTTTATGGCAAAAAACCGGTGGTGGAGGCCATCCACGCCGGTTTGGAATGCGGCATTTTCTCCGACCGGCTGAAGGGGCTGGACGCCGTTTCCTTCGGCCCACAGATGCACGATATCCACACCAGCCGGGAGCGCCTGAGCATTGCCTCCGTGCAGCGCACATGGGACTACCTCTGCCGCGTGCTGGAAGAATTATAAGGATGAGGAAACGCTGATTTTGCAGATAGCCACACCAGTGTGTGCACTGGTTCGCACACCCGCCGCAGCGGGTGCGTAAGCGAGCAACCGCCGCTTGCGGCGGCGGACTCCGCATCGTAAGGCGGAGACTGCCGAAGCCCTTTACCTTTTGGCTTCGGCCTTAGCGAGTCGGAATGACATATTGGGGTTCATTGATATACGAAACCGCCTTTTCTGTTTGGAAGGGCGGTTTTTCTGCGCGGGAGAGATTGCTTTTTTGCATTTCCTGTGCTAAAATGCTCAATTGGACATCATATTTGACGGAGAGAACAGAATGAAACAAAGCTTGAGAAAACGCTATTTTGGGGACAGAGCCTTTTACAAAATGGTTCTGGCGGTCGCCATCCCCATCATGATTCAAAACGGCATTACCCAGTTTGTCAGTTTGTTGGATAATATTATGGTCGGACGTGTCGGCACGGAGCAGATGACCGGCGTCTCCATTGCCAACACATTGTTTTTTGTCTTTAATCTGGCTATCTTCGGCGCAGTATCCGGAGCGGGCATTTTCGGCGCACAGTTTTTCGGCAGCAATGACCATGCAGGCGTGCGCCAGTCCTTCCGTTTTAAGCTTCTGATCTGCGGCGCTTTGACGCTGCTGGGTCTGGGTGTTTTCCTCCTCTGGGGCGAGGAACTGATCATGTTCTACCTTCAGGGAGAAGGCTCTGCCGAGGAGATCGCAAGCAGCTTGCACTATGCAAAGGAATATTTGAGCATCATGCTGGTGGGACTGATCCCCTATGCCCTGTCACAGTGCTATTCCAGCACCCTCCGCGAATGCGGCCAGACGGTCGTGCCCATGGCGGCAGGTATCGCCTCCGTGCTGGTCAATTTGTGCTTTAACACCATTTTGATTTTCGGCTATCTGGGTGCGCCTGCGCTCGGCTCTGCCGGTGCCGCCATCGCGACGGTGATCGCCCGCTTTGCAGAGCTGGCGATCGTGGCGGCCTGGACGCACTGCCATAAAGAACAGCAGCCCTTCATCCGTGGCGCTTATCGGCATTTTTCCATCCCGCGGGAACTGTTTGTCCGCATTGCAAAAAAGTGCATTCCGCTTTTGATCAACGAGGCGCTCTGGGCCGGTGGCATGGCACTTTTGTCGCAGTGCTATTCTCTGCACAGCTATGACGTCGTCTCTGCCAATAACATCTGCAATACCATCGCAAACGTATTTAACGTTGCATTTTTGGCCATGGGCAACGCCATCGGCATTATCGTCGGGCAGCTTCTGGGCGCCAATCGGCTGGAGGAAGCCAGAGACACCGACCGAAAGCTCGTTGTTTTTGCTGTGCTGATCTGCTTCCTCGTCGGCGGCGTTATGGCTGCCTGCGCGCCGCTTTTCCCGAAAATCTACAATACCTCGCAGGATATCCGGGAACTGGCAACGGAGTTTATCGTGATCATTGCCCTGTGTATGCCCATCAATTCTCTGGCCAATGCCTGCTATTTTACCCTGCGCTCCGGCGGCAAGACGCTTGTGACCTTCCTTTTTGACAGCTTCTATGTCTGCGTACTGACCGTGCCGATGGCCTATTGCCTGACCGCCTTTACCTCCATTTCCATCGTGCCGCTTTATCTGCTCTGTCAGCTTGCTGATTTGGGCAAGTGCGTGGTGGGACTCATTCTCATCCGAAAAGGCGTGTGGGTGCAGAATATCGTAAAGGAGAATGTCGCATGAAATACGATCAGGAGCGGGGGCTTCTGCGTATCTTTTTGGGCTATTTCAAGCCCCATGGGAAGCTTTTTGCGCTGGATATGTTCTGCGCCTTTCTCGTGGCAGTGGTCGATCTGGCCTTTCCGCTGGTGTCCCGAGGCGCGATGAATCAGCTTTTGCCCCAAAATCTTTACGGAACCTTTTTCGCAGTGATGGCGGTGATGGCTGGCGCTTACCTGATCCGGGCGCTGCTTTACTACGTGATATGCTATTGGGGGCACACCTTCGGCATCCGCGTGGAAGCGGATATCCGCCGCGACCTATTCCAGCATATGCAAACGCTGGACTACGGTTTTTATGACCGCAACCGAACCGGTCAGCTCATGAGCCGCCTGACTACGGATCTGTTTGAAATCACCGAGCTTGCGCACCACGGCCCGGAGGATTTGGTCATCTCCCTTCTGACCATTGCGGGCGCTTTGGTCGTCATGTTCTCCATCGAATGGCGTCTGGCGCTGGTGGTGTGCGTGATTTTGCCGATTTTGCTCGCGGTGGTGATTTTCCGCCGGAGAAAAATGAGTGCCGTTTCCAAAAACGTGAAGAAGAAAACGGCTGCGATCAATGCAGAGATCGAGTCGTCTCTTTCCGGAATCCGCACGGCCAAGGCCTTCGCCAACGAAGCCGTGGAGTTCGGAAAATTTACCGAGGCCAACGAACGCTTTAAAACCTCCAAGCGGGAATTTCACCGCGAAATGGGCATTTTCTCCGGCTCACTGGAATTTTTTATGTCCGTTCTGACCGTGGCGGTGGTCGCCGTTGGCGGTGCTCTGGTTATGCAGGACGCCATGGAAATGGTCGATCTGCTCACGTTCAGTCTGTATATCTCCACCTTTACCAGTCCCGTGAAAAAGCTGGTCAGTTTTTCGGAGATGTTTGCCAACGGCTTTGCCGGTCTGGGGCGCTTTGCCGAGCTGATGCGCATGGAGCCGGAACTGAAGGACAGCGAAGACGCGCAGACGCTTGCGCAGGTGCGCGGCGAGATCGACGTCAGGGACGTTACCTTTTCCTATGAAAACGATCTGGATGTGCTGGAGCATGTGAGCCTGCACGTTGCGCCCGGCGAGACGGTCGCGGTGGTTGGCCCGTCCGGCGGCGGGAAAAGCACCCTGTGCCGCCTGATTCCGCGGTTTTATGACGTCAGCGGCGGCAGCATCACCATAGACGGCCACGACGTGCGCCATGTGACCCAGAATTCCCTGCATCAGGCCATTGGCGTGGTGCAGCAGGAGGTATTCCTATTTGCCGATACCATCGGCAACAACATCCGCTACGGCAAGCCGGACGCCACCATGGAGGAGATCATTCAAGCGGCAAAACGTGCCGAGATCTATGATGACATCATGGCCATGCCGGAGGGATTTAACACCTATGTCGGAGAAAGAGGGACGCTTCTGTCCGGCGGCCAGAAGCAGCGTGTTTCCATTGCCCGGATTTTCCTGAAAAATCCGCCTATCCTCATTCTCGACGAGGCAACCAGTGCGCTTGACAGCGTGACCGAGAGCAAGATCCAGTCGGCGCTGGACGCCCTTGCTGTTGGGCGCACCACGCTCATCATTGCTCACCGGCTTTCTACCATCCACAGTGCATCCCGCATTATCGTGGTGGCTGACGGAAAAATCTGCGAGGAGGGCAGCCATGAGGCGTTGATGCGGAAAAACGGCCTTTATGCCGAGCTGTACCGCACCCAAAACATGGGAGAGAATTCGCAAAACAACGCTTAAAACCGTCGAAAACGGAATATTTGCTTGCTTTTTTGGTAAAACTGTGCTAATATATAAGCCCGTGTTTCAAACGGCACATAATTGCGAAACAAACATAGGATGAGAAAAACGAAAGGATGATCTCCTTTGACGACGATTTTAAAGCCGGATGCCGCCATTTTGCACTTTCAGACCTGCGGCACGCCGATCTCTTGCCGGGAATTCGGCTCCGGGCATATCAACAGCACCTTTCAGGTGAAAACGGATGCCGGAAAGGTCTATATTCTTCAGCGAATCAACCAGTATGTGTTCAATGACCCCAAGGCGGTCATGGAAAACGTCGGCGCGGTGACGGAATATCTGAAAGGTCGCGTGGCTGACCCCAGCGAAACGCTGAATTTCCTCCAATCCGACCTCGGTACATACTATTACGTCGACGCAGACGACGAATTCTGGCGCTGCTATGAATTTGCCGACGGCCTGTGCCTTGAGGCACCGGAGTCTGACCGGGATTTTTACGAAAGCGCCATCGCTTTTGGCCGCTTCCAGGAGCTTTTGAAGGATTTTCCTGCGCAAACGCTGCATGAAACCATCCCCCTGTTCCATAATACCATTAACCGCTATCGCCTTTTGAAGGAAGCAATTGCTGCTGACCGTGCCGGACGTGCCGGGAGCGTAAAGCCGGAGCTTGCCTTCATTCTGGACAGGGAAGAAGAAGCCGGTACCATCTGCCGCCTGCTGGAAACGGGCGAGCTGCCGCTTCGTGTGACGCATAACGACACAAAGCTCAACAATGTTCTTCTGAACCGGCACACCAGAAAGGCAATGTGCGTGCTGGATCTGGACACGGTCATGCCCGGCTCGTCCTTGTATGACTATGGCGATTCCATCCGCTTTGGTGCGGCAACCGCGCCGGAAGATGAAAAAGACCTGTCCAAAATGGGACTCAATCTGGAGCTGTTCCGGGTCTATACGGCGGGCTATCTTGCGGCCTGTCCCGGCCTGACGGCCAAAGAGCGTGAGCTTTTGCCCCTCGGCGCGAAGATCATCACGCTGGAGCTTGCTGTCCGCTTCCTGACGGACTATCTGGACGGCGACCTCTATTTCAAGACCGCTTACAACGAGCACAATCTGGTGCGCGCACGTGCGCAGCTTAAGCTGGTGGCGGATATGGAAGAAAAGTGGACGCAAATGCAGCAAATCGTTGCACAGGAGTCCGCAGGATAACAAGGAGCAGATATGAATTACTTAGGCATTGACTATACCGTGCAAAACCTGCCGGAGCTCGATCACGATTTCATTCCCTTCGGCGTCTGGATCGCCGCCTATGAAAAGGGCGCCGAAAAGCCACTGACCATCGCCATTGAGCGCGACAAGGGCAAAATCTCTGTCCACCATACGAAGATCCACGGCAAGCCCGAGCTTGCCGAGGCGGATTACCGCTTCGTGGAGCGCTATGTCAAGTTCCTCCTGTGGTCCATTGGCGGCTTCCGCATCTATATCTGCGGAGACAGCGCTCTGGCGCAGCGCCTGAAAAATGCCTACACGCTCGAAGGCGAGCGCAAATTTGACGTGCAGTTCATGCAGGACGTCTACGAAGTGCCTTTCGAGGTCATAGACTGTCTGCCGGAAGACTGTCCCAAGGCAAACGAGTCCTCCGTCTCGATCGGCGGCCATATGGACGGCTGCCGCATCGGTTTCGATGCTGGCGGCTCTGACCGCAAGGTTTCTGCCGTCATCGACGGCAAGACCGTCTATTCCGAAGAAGTTGTCTGGCATCCCAAGACGGAATCTGACCCCCAATATCACTTTGACGGCATCGTCGAAGCATTCCGAACGGCGGCGTCCAAAATGCCCCGCGTGGACGGGATCGGCGTTTCCTCTGCAGGTGTGTTCATTGGCAACAGCCCCATGGTGTCCTCTCTGTTCATTCAGGTTCCCCGCGAAAAGCGTGAGCTGGTCAAGACCATCTATGACCGTGCAGCGCTTGAGCTGGGCGATGTGCCCATCGTCGTGGCAAATGACGGTGATGTGACCGCTCTGGCCGGTGCAATGGGTCTGGAAACGGGCTCCGTGATGGGCATGGCCATGGGCACGAGCGAGGCCGTTGGCTATGTGGACGCAGACGGCAACGTTCTTGGCTGGCTCAATGAGCTTGCCTTTGCCCCGGTTGACCTCTTTGAGGGCGCCATGGCCGATGAATGGTCAACGGATCTTGGCGTGGGCTGCAAATATTTCTCTCAGGACGCGGTTATCAAGCTGGCGCCCAGAGCCGGTATCGAACTGGCCGAAGGGCTGACTCCGGCGGAAAAGCTCAAGCACGTGCAGTCGCTTGCAGAGCGTGGCGACGAGGGCGCAAAGGCCATTTTCCGCACCATCGGCGCTTATCTGGCGCACACTCTGAAGCTCTATTGCCGCTTTTACGATGTGCACCACATGATTGTTTTGGGACGGGTCATGTCCGGTGTGGGCGGCAGTATCATTTTGGAAAACTGTCTTCGGATTTTGCGGGAGGAATACCCGGAGCTGTCGCAGAAAGTCCGGGTCATGCTGCCCGACGAAAAGACCCGACGCGTGGGTCAGTCCGTCGCCGCAGCAAGTCTGCCCGAAATTCGATAAAAAACACGGGGAACGGTTGGAAAAACCGTTCCCCGCATTGTAAAGGATGATACGATGAACTATAAAAATGCATGGATCTATACTGAAAATTTTCGCTTTGAAAAGGGCGGGTTTTCCGTGGAAAACGGGAGATTTTCCAACGTTCTGACGGAAGAAATGGACGCGCTCGATCTGCATGGCGCATATGTCATTCCCGGCCTGATCGACGTTCACACCCACGGAAATTCCGGAGCGGATTTTTCCGATGGAGACGTGGCCGGAATTGAGAAAATGGCGTCATATCTGGCAAAAAACGGCGTAAGCTCGTTTGCCCCCGCCTCCATGACGCTGCCCTATGAAACGCTTCAGAAGGCATTCGCCTCTGCCCGCTCATTTGTTGACGCCGGGCACGCTGACAAGGCCGCGCTGCGGGGCATTCAGATGGAGGGCCCTTTCTTTTCCGAAAAGAAAAAGGGCGCCCAGAACGGCGCGTATCTGCGCCTGCCCGATTTTGCAGCGTTTGAAAAGCTGCAGCGAGACTGCGGCGGCCTTGTCCGCATTGTTGACGTTGCGCCGGAGCTGGACGGTGCGGAGGAATTCGTGCGCAGAGCAAGCGGCCTGTGCACCGTCTCCGTTGCTCACACCGACGCTGAATATGACGCTGCTGCACGCGCCTTCGCCGCGGGTGCAACACACCTGACCCATCTGTTCAACGCCATGCCTGCCCTGCACCACCGCAAGCCCGGTGTGATCGCCGCGGCAGCCGAGGCCGAGCAGGTGAGCGCGGAGATCATCTCTGACGGACAGCACGTTCACCCCGCAATGGTGCGTCTTGCGTTCCGGCTGTTTGGCGCCGGGCGCATGGTACTCATCTCCGATTCCCTGCGCTGCTGCGGTATGCCTGACGGCGAATACGAGTTGGGCGGACAGCAGGTATTTTTAAAGGACGGAATTGCCCGCCTTGCAGACGGCACCATCGCCGGTTCTGCCACCAATCTCTATGAGTGTATGCTCCGGGCGATCTCCTTCGGCATCCCCGCCGAGGACGCCGTGCGTGCAGCCACCTATAACCCCGCGCGGCAGATCGGCGCGCTTTCCAAAGTCGGCTCCATCGCTGACGGAAAGGTCGCGGACTTCGTCGTCTGCGATGAAAAACTCAATCGAAAGCAGGTTTATTTGGCCGGAAAGGAAATCGTTTCATGATTTATTCGAATTTTCAGGATTTGAAGCTGTCCCGGCTTGGTTTTGGCACTATGCGTTTGCCCACCTGCGCCGACGGCAGCATTGACGAGGAAAAGACGGCGGAAATGATTCGCTATGCCCTGGAGCATGGCGTGAATTATTTCGACACCGCCTATCCTTACCACGAGGGAAAGTCCGAGACAGTCGTCGGCAAGCTGCTCTCCGCCTATCCAAGAGAGTCATATTATCTTGCAACTAAGTATCCCGGCCACCAGAAGGCGTCTCACTATGACCCGGCGGAAATTTTTGAAGAACAGCTCAAAAAATGCCGCGTGGACTATTTTGATTTTTACCTACTGCACAATGTCTGCGAAAGCTCTCTGCCGGTCTATGAAGACCCGGAGCTGGGAATTTTGGACTATTTTCTCGAGCAGAAGCGTTTGGGCAGAATTCGTCATCTGGGCTTTTCTTCCCATGCACAGACCGATGCCCTTCGCGGCTTCCTTGACCGCCATGGCGAGCACATGGAGTTCTGCCAGATCCAGCTTAACTATCTGGACTGGACGCTTCAGGACGCAAAAGGGAAATACGAGCTTTTGACCGAGCGGGGCATCCCTGTTTGGGTCATGGAGCCGCTTCGCGGCGGAAAGCTGGCCAAGCTTCCGGAGGCGGCCTCTGCGCTGCGCCAATTGGAGCCGTCGGCAAGTGACTGTGAGCTGGCATTTCGCTGGCTGATGGGGCTGGAGAACGTTGCAGTCATTTTGAGCGGAATGTCCGCACCGGAGCAAATGGAGCAAAATGTTGAAACATTTGCGGCCTGCCGTCCGCTGACGCCGGGACAGGTTCAGGCGCTTTACGGCACGGCCGAGGCACTGAAAAATTCTCTGCCCTGCACTGCCTGCCGCTATTGCACGGACGGCTGCCCGGCGGGTTTGGATATCCCCATGCTTATTGCTACATATAACGATATGCGTTTCCAGCCGAGCTTCACGGTGAGTATGCGCCTGGAGCAGCTTCCGGAGGAAAAACGCCCGTCGGCTTGCCTCTCGTGCGGCGCTTGCGCGCAGATCTGTCCGCAGAAGATCGACATTCCCAAGGCGCTTGCCGAGCTTGCAGCGGGCTATGCCAAAATGCCAAAATGGTCGGAGATCTGCCGCCAACGCGAAGAAGCGGCCATGGCCAACCGCAACGCCTGATCTTATTACTCTCCCGGTGGCGCATACCGCTGACGGAAAGGCTTTTGTATCATCGTATGCCGGAACAGAATCGTGCGGCAGGGTGGAGAGCACCCCACCCTGCGTGTGCAGTGCGAAATTGCAGCGGGAGCAAGCCTTCCCGACCTGCCGGTGATTGTTGACTTTCCATGGGAATTGCATGAAAGAGTTTTTGACAGATTACAAGGCCTCCGGCGGTGCCGGAGACCTTGTAATTTAAAATTCAAAATTAGAATGCCCAGTTGCCGTTGCGGAAGATGGGAACGGTTTTGCCGTCACAGGTGTGCGCGTCGATGTTCATGTCCGCGGAGCCGATCATGAAGTCCTCATGGATCATGGAGTCGTTGATGCCCAGCTCCCGGCACTCGTCCAGCGTCTTGTTCTCGAACCCCCGGATCGTATCGGCAAAGCCCATGCCCAAAGCCAGATGACAGGCGGCGTTCTCATCGAAAAGCGTTTCATAGAACAAAAGCCCGGTGTTCTGGATGGGGGAGTCATAGGGCACAAGCGCACATTCGCCCAGATAGGCCGCGCCTTCGTCCATGGAGATCATCTTTTTCAGGAGTTCCTCATTTTTCTCGGCGTGCACTTCAACGGCCTTGCCGCCCTCAAAGCGGATGGAGAAATTTTCGATAAGCTGACCCTGATAGGACAGCGGCTTGGTGGAATAGACGATGCCCTCGGCAACGCCACGCTTGGGGGAAATGAAAACTTCTTCAGAGGGGATGTTGGGGTTGAAATAGAAGCCTTGCAGGGAGGTTTCGCCGCCACCCTTGAACTCGGCCTCGGGAATCATGCCAACGCGGAAATCGGTGCCGTTGGCGCTGTGATATTCCAGCGTTTCAATGTTCAGGCTGTTGAGATAAGCGCAGCGGTTGGCAAGATCCTCGTTGTGCGCCTTCCATGCGGCGACGGGATCGTCAGTGACCCGTGACGCAGTCAGAATGGCCTCCCAGAGCTTTTCCATGGCCTGATGTTTGCTCAGCTTGGGGAAAAGCTTCTTTGCCCACGCAGCACCCGGCACAGCGGCAATGCACCACTGATAGCGGTTTTCGATCTTGTCCCGATAGGGCTTGATGATCTGGTAACGAGCCTGACCTGCCTTGGCCATTTTTTCCTGATTGATGCCCTTCAGACCGTCCGGATCCTCAGAGACCAGATAGATCCGGCAGGGAAGCTCATCGACATAGTGCTGCCAGCGGGCTTCCTCCCAGTTTTCCATCTGAGCAAGGTTTTTGTTGGAGCGCCAGCGATAGTGCAGCTTGGAAAGCGGCTGATAGCTCCAGTCGACAACGACCCGCTTGGCACCGGCGCGGTAGCATTCCTCCACAACCATCTGCACAAACTCCGGCTGATCCAGCTCGGCCTGCACGAAGACCGCCTGCCCCTTCTGCACGTTAATTCCGCAGCGGGCAATGAGATTGGCATATTTTCTCAGAATTGTCTTTTTCATGGTATCCTCCCTGTGAGTGTATTTTCTCTATTATAACAGAGCGCTTTTTGTTTTTCAATATTGCAAATGGAAGGGAAAGAGGATAAAATAGAGAAAAAGTGAGGGATGAACATGACCAAACAGGAATTTGCGGCGCTTTGCCGGAACCGGACACTACTTCTCGATGGTGCAACCGGCTCCAATTTGATGAAAATGGGTATGCCACGGGGGGTCTGCACGGAATTGTGGATCACGGAGCACCCGGAGGCTTTGCTGGAGCTTCAGCGCGCTTATATAAAGGCCGGTTCGGACGTGATTTACGCACCAAGCTTTTCTGCCAACCGTATCTCCCTTGCGCGGCACGGTCTGGCCGACCGGACGGCGGAGCTTAATGCCCGGCTTGTGGCGCTTTCGCGTCAGGCTGCCGGGTCAAAGGCGCTTGTGGCGGGCGATTTGACCACCACGGGAATTCCGCTTGAGCCGATGGGTAGCATGGAATATGGTGAGCTGTTTTCCGTTTATCAGGAGCAGGCCAAAGCCCTTTCGGATGCCGGTGCGGATTTGCTTGTCCTTGAGACGATGCTTGGCGTGGACGAAACGGCGGTTGCACTGGAGGCGGCGATGAGCGTTTGCGAGCTGCCGGTGATGTGCAGCCTTACGGCGCAGTCCGACGGAACGCTCTATTTCGGCGGAAACTGTCTCGATGCAGTGAGCACCCTTCAGGCGCTTGGCGCCAGTGCCGTTGGCGTCAACTGCTCCTGCGGGCCGGAGCAGCTTGTGTGCTTGGTGCGAAATATGAAAAGCTTAGCGGAGATTCCGCTGCTGGTCAAGCCCAATGCGGGGCTGCCGGTCATCAACGAACGCGGCGAAGCGGAATACCCCATGAAAGCGGCGGAATTTGCCGAGCACATGACGGAGCTGGTCTTGGCGGGCGCCAATTTGGTGGGCGGCTGCTGCGGAACTGACCCGGGCTTTATTGCCGCGATCAAAGAAAAACTGGAGAAAGCCGGAAAAAAAGATGAAATACAATGAAAACACAGTGGATATGACGGAAATGCTGCGCAGAGGCTTGGGCGAGCTGCTTTATGACGGCCCGGAGGGTGCCATTGTGCGCAGAAACGGACGAGGAACGGTCACGACAGACATTACGGAGCCGGAGGCACTTCTTGACGTTCTGCGGCGGCTGGAATTGCCGGAGCTGCGTCAGCTTACAGTAAAAAGTCAGGCGGCCTATGACGCTCTGAGTCAGGCGCTTGGGCTTACGGAAAGCTGCCCCTGTGCGCAGTGGGTCTATTCCCAAAAGGAGGCACCGAGCGTGCCGGATGCGGATATCCGTTTGCTCACAGCGGACTATGCCCGCACTGCGGCAGAACACTATCATCTGGTGGACGAAAGTCTTCCCTATATCCGCTCGCGAATCGAAGCGGGACAGGTCTGGGGCATTTTTGACGAAGGAAAGCTTGCCGGATTTATCGGCACCCATTCCGAGGGCGCGATGGGAATGCTGGAGATTTTTCCGGAATTCCGTCGCCGGGGCTACGGCTATACGCTGGAAGCCTATCTCATCGCGTGGCACTTAGCGCAGGGCTGGACACCCTATTGCCATGTGGTAGAGGGCAATGATGCTTCGACTCGCCTTCAAAGGCGGCTTGGCATGAAATGTGCGCAGCTTCCGGCACTTTGGATCAGTTAACGCGCTCAAAATGATTTTTGAAAGCACGCCCCGGAACGTTTGTTTTCCGGTGCGTGCTTTTGCGCTGCTTTTCCCGGCGGAAAACACCGCGCAACCACCGCCTGTCATCCGCTCCAAGCGCGCCGGAGAGCAGACACAAGGGAAAATACAAAAGGAAAAAGACGCCGCCACGCTGCCAAAGCGTGTGCCATGCACTTGCGCTTTCCGGCAGAAGCAGAGCAAGCAGCAGCGCCGGCAGCAGACAGCAAAGCGGCATACTCAGCCTGGGAAGACTCAGGCGGTGACCGGTGACTTTGAGCAGCCGCCGGACACTGAGCACGAGATTGACGGCATGGGTCAGGGCAAAGCTGAATACATAGCCGGAGATACCCCAACGCGGCAAAAGCACAAAGAGAAACGCAACGTCCAGCAGGGAAGTGAAGGTGTTATAGCGCACGCAGCTTACCTGCTCGGCCATGCCCTTGAGCATTCCGTCCGTGATGGCGTCCAGATAGAGCATAATGACCATTGGCGCAAAGAGCTTGAGGTAGCTTCCCACAGCGGCGCTGTCATAGACCAGAAGCCCCAGAGGTTCCGCGCAGCAGAAGAAAAATCCGGCAACGGCACAGGAAAAGAGCATCGTCACCCGCAGACATTTTCCGGTCAGGTCGCAAATGCGCATATTTCGGTTCATGGCTCGGCTGCGCGACAGTTCCGGCACCAGAAGGTCAGAAACGGAATATAAAATGGCGGCGGGGAACATGAGAATCGGGAAAACCATGGCGTGAATGGTGCCATAGCCGGCCATGGCCTCGGTAGCACTGCCGGCGTATTTGGCAAGGCCGAAGGGGATGAGAAGCTGCTCGGCCGTGTTCAGACCCGCTCGGAGATAGTCATTCAGCGCGATGGGAACGCACAGCCGAAACAGGCGCCCATCCATGGACTCCGAGCCGCTTTCGGCCTTGACCTTTCCAAGATCTCTGCGAAACATCACCGCTAGAAACAGAAAATCGCAGGCGGCACCCAGAGAGCTGCCCAGAACGATGGCGCAGCACGAGCGCGACAGATCTTCCTTTGCCCAGAAAAGCAGGAGCAGCGCCGTCAGAAGCAGCGAGACGAGACGCTCCACGAGCTGAATGGCCACAAGCTGCCGGATGCGACCGCAGGCGGTGTAGTAGCCCGCCATGATCCCGGACAGGCACACAAAGGGCAGAAGCAGACCCATAACGCGCAGAGACAGTCCGGCGCGGACATCACCCAGAAGACTCCTGGCAATGGCGTCGGCGGAGAAAAACAGCGCCAGTGCCGCAAGCGCACTGATCAAGAGCCCATAACGCAGGCAGACGTTGACGGCCTTGCGTACACCGCCCAGGCGACGTTTGCCGAATTCCTCCGCGCACAGGCACATGGCAGCCACCCGCACCCCGGAGGCGCCTACCATTCCGGCGAACACTCCAACGGTGGAGATGAGCTGGAGAAGCCCCAGACCGTCAGCGCCGATCCGCCCGGCCAGAAAAACGTTAAAGGCAATGGAGATCAGCCGAAGCAGGAAATTTGCGCCCGTCAGCAAAAGCGCACCGCCCAAAATGGAATTGCTTTTCACGCAACCACCCCCACCAACAGTATATCAAAAACCTCCACTGCAAAATTCCAATTTTTGCAGCGGAGGAGGGTCGTGCATTATAGTGGTGTGCCGTTCAGGGCGGAATAGACGAGCTTGTCGCCTTCATAGCAGAGCTTCAGAGAGAAGAAGGGTACGCGATCTTCCATAAGCTTGAGGAAAATGCGATCCCCTTCCCACTGGGGGAGACGGGAAAAGGCGTCTTTTGGCACCCATTCCAGAACACCCTCGTCGCAATCCAGAAGATCGCCCTCAAAGGCGTCAGCGTGGTACAGGTGCATATATTCCCCCTCCCAGCGGTCGGAGACGAAGGTGACAATGCCACAGTAGCGATAGTCCGTCAGTGTCAGGCCCGTTTCCTCGCGAACCTCCCGGAGAAGGCAGTCCTCCGGGCTTTCGTTTTCCTCGAACTTGCCGCCGATGCCGACCCATTTGTCCCGGTTCAGGTCGTTTTCCTTTTTTACCCGGTGAAGGAGAAGATAGCAGCCGTCCTTTTCGATATAGCACAGAGTGGTATTTTTCATGGAAGCTCCTTTGGCGATTGCAGATTGACCATGATCTGAACCGCATGGTGCAGATTTTCAATCACGCAGTTGGAAACGCCCTGTGCTTCTTCGCCGTCCAAAGACCAGCTCAGATTTTCAGAACCCTCCACGATCAGACGCTCGGCAGAGGTCAGGGTGAGCATGGGAGAGTCGTATTTCTGAGATGTGAGCGCCAGAACGCAGTCGCTCAGCTCCAGAGCGGTGCGCGGTTTGCGGACCAAAAGCAGCTCAAATTTGCCGTCGCTCATGTCCACCAGCTCAGGCGACAGGGTCAGCACACCGGCAACGGAGGTCGTGTTGCTCACCGCGCCGAAAATATAGTCATCCTCATAAACCGTACCGTCGGGCAGGACAAAGCGCAGATGGTGACTGCGAATGGAGGTGATTTCTTTGATTCCGCTGAGAAGATAGGCAAAATGCCCCAGTGTGTTCTTAAGACTTTGAGAGGTGGCGTAGGAGGTGCGGGTAAAGGCACCGAAGGAGGCAATATAGGAAAAATAGCGGTCATGAAAGCGGCCCATATCCAGCGGGGTCGGCGTGCCGTCCAGAAGGTCACGGGCGGCCTGAGAGAAATCCCGGGACAGGCGCAGGCTGCTGGCAAAATCGTTGGTGCTGCCGGAGGGAATATAGCCCACGGGACAGCTTGCACCTGAGCGCAGCAGGCCGGAAACCAGCTCGTTAAAGGTGCCGTCGCCACCGGCACAGGCGACCAGGTCAAATTCCTGCGCGCACTCGGCAACCTTCTGCGTGGCGTCGCCGCGTGCAGCGGTCACATAGACCGTGACGTCATAGCCGCCGCGGTTGAGAATTTCGATGATCTCCGTTAAGGAGCGGTTGACCCGCTTTTTTCCAGAGGTCGGGTTGATGATCAAAAGAAGCTTTTTCATATTCATACCAATTCATTACCGGTGAAGCCGGAAGAAGCCGCCTCGCAGACCTGCAAGAAACACCAGCAGACCGGCCAGAAGCGTTCCAATGACAATGAAGACCCACAGCTCTTTGGTGCGGGGCTTGCGGATGTGGAAGGGAAGCAGGAACAAAAGAGCGGTGACGAACAGGATGCCGGACAGGAGCATGGGGAAAAATCCGGCCTCCAGAAGCGTGAATAAAAGGGAGAAATCCTGCGCGCACAGACAATAGACGCCCAGAATTCCGAAGAAGGCGGGGAAAATCAGGGCTGCGGCGGTGATGGGCAGACCGGAATAGGTCTTGCGGCATTCGTCCGTGACGCTCTGGCGAAGCTCCTCCGTGACGTTAAAATAGGCAAGGCGGATCAGCCCGGCCAGAACATACAGCCCGGAGGCAAGACAGACATACCAGCGGCCGTTGCTTACGCTGATGGCAATGCTTGCCGGGAGTGCGCCAAAGGCAACGATGTCGCTCAAAGAGTCGATCTGGATGCCGAAGGACTTTTCCTCTGCCGTGCGGTTTTTCTTGGTGCGGGCGACCTTGCCGTCGAACATATCGAACAGGCCACACAGCAGCAGGCACAAAATGGCAGGGATTAACCGCTGATGAAAGGCAAAGGTCATGCCGCCCACAGCAGTCAGAAGACTCATATAAGTCAGAACTACGGTGTAATCATAAAAACCAATCATGTTTCTCTTTCTCATTTCTGTAAAAAACGGAACGGTCAGGCTTATTATCTCTCATTGTGCGCCCGGCGTCAAGCTTAAAATTCTCCCGTTGCGTACATCAGCGCGGAAAGAGCGCAAAGCGGTGCCGTTTCACAGCGCAAAATCCGGCTGCCAAGGGTGCAGATTTTCAGCCCGGCTTCCCGGGCAAGACGAATTTCGTCTGTCTCAAAGCCGCCCTCCGGCCCGGTGAGGATGGCGGCGGTGGAAAAACGGGCATCTCCCACGGCGGCGCGGAGGGTGAGCTGTTCCTCGTTTTCATAAAAACACAGGGCAAGATCGGCCTGCGCCGCACGGCACAAAGCTGCGGCATAGGAGGGAAGCGCCAACACCTGAGGAATCAGCCCTCTGCGGGACTGCTCGGCGGCGGAGGCTGCGATCTTCTGCCAGCGCTCCAGCTTCTTCTTCAGAGATTTTTCGTCAGGACGGGAAACACAGCGCGCAGAGGGAAAGCAGATGATCTCTGCCGCACCAAGCTCTGTGGCTTTTTGCACAACGTGCTCAAACTTGTCTCCCTTGGAAAAGGCCATGTAGACGCTGCAACGCAGGGCGGCTTCGCTCTGGGCGGGGGAGACGGCATGGACGATGAGGCTGACCTGACCGTCTGCCACGTAAGAGACGGTGCAGCGGTAATCCATTCCTTCACCGTCACAAACCGTGACTTCATCGCCGTTTTTCAGGCGCAGCACCTTGGCATGGGCGGCGTTCTCTCCGGTGAGCACCATAAAGCTTTCACCGATCTCCTGTTTCTCCACAAAAAAGCGCGGCATACCTGAAAAACTCCCCTCAAACTATTACGAACTCTATTGTAGCAGACAAAGCCAAATTAAGCAAGCAGA
>CAZPRA010000017.1:0-17910 GCA_964588975.1 uncultured Oscillospiraceae bacterium
ATCGGTATAAAATTTTGCGATGTCCATGACGGACTTATTCTCCCGCTTGGCGCCCTTGAGCATTTTGTCCTCGCCCGTGTCGGCGTCGGAGGCCAGATGGCCCACGTCGGTGATGTTCATCACGCGCTTGACGTTGTAACCCAGATAGCGCAGGCTCTTTTCCAGAACGTCTTCCATAATATAGCTGCGCAGGTTGCCGATGTGGGCATAGTGATAGACCGTGGGGCCGCAGGTGTACATCTTCACGATGTCGGGATGGTTGGGAACAAAGAGTTCCTTCTTGTGGCTCAGTGAATTATAAAGATACATTTATTTTTCCTCCGTTTTGTTTTCGATCAGTTGTCTTAGATAATCCAGCTCGGCGCGGACGGGGTCAGGGGTGTGGATCTGGTCAAGCTTTTCGCCGTTGAGCCGCACCACGCGGCCGGGCACACCGACGACGGTGGAATTGGGCGGCACCTCGCTGAGCACCACAGCATTGGCCGCAATGCGGGCGTTGTCGCCCACCGTAAACGGGCCAAGAATTTTGGCGCCGCAACCGACCATGACGTTGTTGCCAAGCGTCGGATGGCGCTTTTCCCGCTGGGCACCCGTTCCGCCGAGGGTCACGCCCTGATACAAAAGACAGTCGTCTCCAATCTCCGCCGTGGCGCCAATGACGATGCCCGTGCCGTGGTCGATGACCAGACGCCTGCCGATTTTGGCCGCCGGATGGATCTCGACGCCGGTTCTGCGCCGGGCAAGCTGAGAGATCCAGCGCCCCAGAAAGCGCAGCCCATGGCAGTAAAGCCAGTGCGCCACGCGATAGTAAAGCTCGGCGTGCAGGCCGTTATAAAGCCAGAAGACCTCCAGCTTGCTTCGTGCCGCCGGGTCGTTGCGCTGGTAAGCCTCGATTGTTTCCTTTAACCTCATTGCTTCCTCCAGAAAATAAAAGCGCCCGCCTCTGCAATGCCAGAGGCGGGTGCTGAACACTCGCGGTTCCACTCTGATTTCTCACTTTGGCCTTGTCGCGGCCAACGGGGTCTCCCCTCGCTCACAAACGCACTTCACCCATTTCCCGTCATGCCCGCTTTCAGCCGACGGCGGACACTCTCTGCGGCAGGAGAGATGAGCTACTCTTTTTGCTCAACGCGATATTTCTTTTCATTATATTACCATTTTGCCCGGGATGTGTCAAGGGCTAACCCGGAGGCTTATGATTTCAGGGTATCCCGATTCTGGACAAAATATTCCACACCGGAATAGAGCGTGGTCAGGGAGATGGCGGCCACCACGACCCAGTTGACCACGTTTACGAAGCACTCGCCCAAAAGGGAGATGAAGGTTGCGCCGTTGATGAGCAGCATGATGCACAGGCCGGCCATGGTCACGGCGGTTTTGACCTTTCCCGACCAGCCGGCGGCGATCACATTGCCCTTTCCGGCGGCGATCATGCGCAGACCGCTGACGGCAAATTCCCGCGCCAGAACGATCATCAGCGCCCACGCGGGGAACTGACCCCACTGGCAGAACATGGCCATGGCCGCGATGACCAGAACCTTATCCGCCAGAGGATCCAAAAATTTCCCTAAATCCGTGACCTGATTATACTGCCGGGCGATCTTGCCGTCGATCAGGTCAGTCAGGCTGGCGATGGCGAAGACCGCCAGAGAGACATAGAGCATGAATTCCCATTTCTGGGCGGCGTACATACAAATCAGGAAAACCGGGATAAGAAAAATCCGGACAAAGGTGATTTTTGTAGCAGTTGTCATGGCAGTTCCCTCCTGATTGAGCCGCTTAGGTCGCCGTCTGCGACGCCGGTGATTTGAACCTCATAGAAGCAGCCTGTCCGGGCATTCTCGCCCGCGAACAGCACGCGTCCGTCGATTTCCGGGGAATCGGCGTAGGTTCTGCCGAACCAGAGGCCACTTTCCTCGTCGTAGCCCTCGCAGAGAACCTCCATTGCGGTGCCGATCCGGGCTTCGTTGCGCTCGTCCATAATTCTCGATTGCAGCTCCGCGACAAGCTCGGCTCGCCGAACGGCAAGCTCCTGCGGGGGATATTCCATGCGGGCGGCCGCCGTACCTTCCTCCGGAGAGAAGGCAAAGGCGCCAACGCGCTCAAGCTTATGTACCCGCAGCCAGTCGCACAGCTCCTCAAATTCCGCCTCACCCTCGCCGGGAAGACCGGTGATGAGGCTGGTGCGGATGACAACGTCCGGAATTTCCCTGCGAAGGCGGGCAAAGAGGCTGTCCAGCTCCGCACGCGTTCCGCGACGGTTCATTTTCTTCAAAATGCCGTCGTTCACGTGCTGAATGGGGATGTCCATATAGTTGACGATCTTGTCCTCAGAGGCAATGACTTCGATCAATTCGTCCGTCATTTCGTCGGGGTAAAGATAGTGCACGCGGATCCAATGGAGCTTTTCGATTTGGCAAAGCTGACGAAGCAGCTCCGGCAGCATTCGCTTTCCGTAGCGGTCGATCCCGTAGCGGCTGGTGTCCTGCGCCACGACGATCAGCTCCTTCACGCCGTCTTCGGCCAAAAGTCTGGCTTCGGCAACGCAGTCTTCCATGGCGCGGCTGCGGAATTTTCCCCGCAGCGCGGGAATGACGCAGTAGGAGCAGTGGTTGTCGCAGCCCTCTGCAATTTTCAGATAGGCATAGTGCTCCGGCGTGGTCAAAACGCGGCCGAATTCGTCTACGGGCGCGTGGATGTCACCAAATTCGCGAACCGTCTCGCCACGCAGCAGAGCCTCCACCGCCGGGACGATGCGATGATAGCTACCCGTGCCCAAAATGCCGTCAACTTCCGGCATTTCCTGCAAAATTTCTTCCTGATAGCGCTGGGACAGGCAACCGGTGACGAGAATTTTACCGATCACACCGGCCTGCTTCAACTGTCCCATGGCAAGAATATGGTCAATGGCCTCGCTTTTGGCCGAGTCGATAAAGCCGCAGGTGTTGATGATCACAACATCCGCACCGGCCACATCCGGCGCAAGCGCATAGCCGGCCTGTTGCAGCAGCCAGAGCATTTGCTCGGCATTGACCTGATTTTTCGCGCAGCCAAGGGAAATCATCCCCACACGCGTTTCCATAAGCGCTCAACCTCTTTTCTGTCAATCTTCCGCCTCGCAGCCGTCGGGCGCATAGTGCTGCAAGGCGCGGCGAATTTCGCTCCACTGAAAGCCCCGACGGGCCAAGGCGTCGGCAGCGCGGCGGCAGTCGGCCCTGTCCGGGTTTTTCCCGTGAAAGCGTCGGCGTAAAAATTCTTCGATGGCGCCGTCACCCGGCGGGACAAGGGCAAGCGCCTCGTCCCAAAGCTCCCGGGGAATTCGCTTTTCAAACAAAATCTGCTGAATTCGCGCCGTTCCATAGCCCTTTTGCACGGCAGAGGCAACCAAGAGCTCCGCGGCCTTGCGGTCGTCAAGCAGCTTTAACTCCTCAAGCCACTGCACGGCAGCTTGCGCGTCGGGCTCCGTTTCGCCCTTTTGCCGCAGACGGTGCTCCAGCTCACCCCGGGAGACGGTCGTGGCGGAGATGATACGCACCGCACGCTCCCGCGCAGAGACCTCACCGCTGACCTGCTCAAGCTGCTTCAGCGCCTGTTCGGAAAGCTCCATTCCGGCAAACAGGGCTAAGCGGGCAACAACCGCCGGATAGACCATGCGGCTCGACCCGTCGGAAAAACGCAGACGCACACGCCCCTGCGCAGAGCGAGTCTGCTCAATGGCGTCAAGCTTCATCAAAATCCTCGGCGGTCACGTCTACCGCCTTGCCCGCAGGCTTCTGGAGGGCGCGGCTGCGGCTTGCCTGAAGCTGCGCAAGGTGCTCACGCACCTGCTCCTCCAGACGGTTTGCCAGCTCAGGCCGCTCGGCAATATACTGCTTGGCATTGTCTCTGCCCTGGCCGATGCGCTCGCCGTCGATGGAGAACCAGCTTCCGCTCTTGCTCACCAGCTCCAGCTCCACCGCCATGTCCAAAAGCTCACCGTATTTGGAAATGCCCTCGCCGTACATAATGTCGAAAATTGCCTCACGAAACGGAGGTGCAACCTTATTTTTAATCACCTTGACGCGGGTACGGTTGCCGATGACGGCGCTGCCGTCCTTGATCGCTTCGATCTTACGCACGTCCAGACGCACGGAGGCGTAGAATTTCAGGGCATTGCCGCCGGTGGTGGTTTCGGGGTTGCCGTACATCACGCCGATCTTCATGCGAAGCTGGTTGATAAAAATCACGATACAGTTGGTTTTGGAAATGGTGCCGGCCAGCTTCCGCAATGCCTGAGACATCAGGCGTGCCTGAAGGCCGACGAAGGCATCTCCCATCTCGCCTTCGATCTCCTGACGGGGCACCAGCGCCGCCACGGAGTCGACCACGATCACGTCAATGGCGCCGGAACGCACCAGAGCGTCCGTGATTTCCAACGCCTGCTCGCCGGTGTCCGGCTGGGAGACAAGCATGGAGTCGATATCCACGCCGATGGCTGCGGCATAGGTTGGGTCAAGGGCGTGCTCGGCGTCGACAAAGGCGACCTCGCCGCCGCGTTTTTGCGCCTCTGCCACCACGTGCAGCGCCAGTGTGGTCTTGCCGGAGGACTCAGGGCCATAGATCTCCACAATTCTGCCCCGGGGCAGTCCGCCAATGCCAAGCGCAGCATCCAGCGCCAGAGAGCCCGTGGGAATGGCGTCAATGCTGATTTCCGGGCGGTCGCCCAGACGCATGACGGCGCCCTTGCCGAAGTCCTTTTCAATCTGGTGCAGAGCCGTTTCCAGTGCCTTTTTCTTATCCTCGGCAGGAGCAGGCGCTTCGTATGCAGTCTTCTTCTGTGCCATAGTCAATCTTCCTCTCTTTTGCGGGCAAGCACAGCCCGTGTGATGTCGCCGGAGTCCTTGCGCAGCTCGGTGATCTCATAGCCTGCGGCGGTGAGCAGAGAACACACGGCGTTCTCTTGACCCATGCCGAATTCCAGACACATCCAGCCGCCTTTTTTCAGTGCCGGCGTGAAATTGTTCAAAATCGCCCGGTAAAAATCCAGACCGTCCTTGCCGCCATGAAGGGCAAGATGCGGCTCATAGTCCCGCACGGATGGGTCCAGCGTTTTCATCTCCGATGTGGTAACATAAGGTGGATTTGCTACAATCAGGTCAAAGCTGCCCAGAAAATCCTGCGCCGGTTTTGTCACGTCAATTGGCAGACATTTGACCCGGCTGGTCAGGCGTTGATCCTGAACGTTCCGCCGGGCGACCCGCAACGCCGCCGGAGAGACGTCTCCCAGCGTCACCTTGGCGTCCTTGACGCGGTGCGCAATGGCAAGGCCGATGCAGCCGGAGCCGGTGCACAAATCCAGAATTCTGGGGTTCTGCTCCAAAAACAGCGCTTTTTTGATGGCAAGCTCCGTGACGACCGTGGTGTCATCGCGGGGGATGAGCACATCCGGCGTGACGGTCAGGGTCATGTCGTAAAAATCCCACTGGCCAAGGATATAGGGCATGGGTTCGCCCTTGAGGTAGCGTTCAACGAAGGACTCCGTCAGCTCGCAGACTTCCTCTCCGGCATACAGATCCCGGTCTGCAATCATCTGCTCCGGGGTCTTGCCGGAAGCGGCGCAGACCAGCTCCCGGGCGATATTGGAGGCACGCTCGCCCTCGCGAGCGATCAGTGCCCGTCGGGCGTCGAGATAGAGGTCGGCATATTTTTTTACCATCGGTCGGCACCCTCCTGTTCGGGAAGCACTGCCGTCAGCGCCGCAATGCCAACTTCCATCATGCTCTCGTCGGGCTCGTTGGTGGTCAGGTATTGCAGCCACATTCCCGGCGCAGACAGCGCCCGCGTGAGCCAGTTGTCATGGCGGCCGACGAGACGGTTGAATTCGTAGCTGATGCCCACGACGATGGGCAGAAGCAGCAGCTTCAGCGCCAGACGGATCAGAGCGTCCAGAATGGTGGAGTCGACCTGCGGCGTGATCGGTTCAAGCAAAATCGACGCCACGGAGAAGACCAGAATGGAGATGATGATGACCACAAAGAGGAAGCTGGTGCCGCAGCGCGGATGCAGACGGGTCTGCTTGCCAACGTTCTCCACGGTCAGAGGCAACTTTGCCTCATAACAGCGGATGGTTTTGTGCTCGGCGCCGTGATATGCAAACACCCGCTTCATATCCTTCATGCGCGAAACAAGGAACAAATAGCCCAGAAGCAGCAGCACCCGCACCAGGCCCTCCAAAAGGTTGTGCACAAAGGCATTTTCAGTGATGAAGGGCAGAACGTATGAGCCGATGAGGGAGGGCAAAACGAAGAACAGCCCCACGGAGAAGGCAATGCCGATAATCACCGCGACTGTGATCAAAGCGCTCTGTGCCTTTTGCGATTCCAGCTTTTTTTCCAGCCATGCGTCCAGCTTCGACCGCTTTTCAGGCGTCTGCTCCTCATCGTCCTCGGCAAAAAACTCCGCCGAGTACATCAGCGCGCTCACGCCGGTTTTCATGGAATCGTAAAAGCTGAACACGCCCCGGAGGAAGGGGATTTTCCGCACGGAGAATTTTTTGCTTGTCTGTTTCCGCGCCTCAACTTTGGTCTGAATTCCGTCCTTGGTGCGCACCACCGTGGCGGCCTTGTCCGGCCCGAGCATCATGATACCCTCAATGAGCGCCTGACCGCCGATCATGGTTTTGAATTGTTCCTGTGTCTGTTTCTTTGCCATAGTGTTCCTTCCTAGTGCTCCGCGGCAGGAATGCGAATGCTCACGAGCGTGCCGCCACCTTCCGCGTTTTCCAGCTCCAGCGTGCCATTGTGCATGGTGACGATCTCCTCGCACACCGCAAGGCCGATGCCGCTGCCTCTGGCCTTGGAGCTGCCCTTATAAAATTTTTTCTTGACCAGCGGAAGCTCCTCCGGGGGAATTCCCTGCCCGAAGTCGCGAATGCGGATGAGAACGTCGTTCCCGTCCATGCATATCTCCGCCGTGATTTTCCCGCCGTCGCCGCCGTGCTTGGCGGCATTGTCCAGAATGTTCAGAAAAACCTGACGCATTCGTGCGGTGTCGCAGGGGATTTCCGGGATCTCATCGCTGTTTTCCAGATAGACCAGCTCGATGTTTTCCCGCTCAAGCCGGGAACCATACATGAACACCGTGTCCTCAAATTCGCCCCGGATGTCTCCGGGCGCGACGTTTAACGTGAAGCGGCCATCCTGCATTCGCGTGAATTCCAAAAGCTCCTCCACCATACCCGTAAGCCGTCTGGATTCGCGCAGAATAATGCTCAGGCCGCGTCTGGCCTCGCTTTTTTCCACGCTGCCGCCGGCAGAGAGCAAGGTTTCGCTCCAACCGCTGATAGCGGTCAGCGGCGTGCGCAGCTCGTGAGAGACAGAGGAGACAAATTCCGACTGCATTTTCTCCGCCTGGCTGATTTTGTTGGACATATCGTTGATGGTCTCGGCAAGCTGGCCGAGCTCATCATCGGTTTTTTTCTGAATTTGTACGCCGTAGCTTCCGGCGGCAATTCTGCGCGCCGTTGCGGTGATCTCCGATACCGGCTCGAGAATGGATTTGATATAGTAACGGCCGCTGGCGTAGACGATGAGCAGCACCGCCAGACCCACTGCCAAAATCAAAAGCGTAAACATCAAAATCTGCCGGTCGACCTTGCCAAGACCGGTCACATAGCGCAAAACGCCGATGACCTCTCCGTTGGAATAGATCAGAGGGCTGGAAACAGCCATAATCCGCTCGCCCGTGGCAGGGTTTTTGCCCCGGAAGACACTGATCTCGCCGGTTTCGATGGCCTGCGTGATGTCCGCCGTCTGCCCTGTCGTGGTGACGAGCTGGCTGTAAGAAGATGCGACGACGCGGCCATGCGTGTCGATGAATTGCAGCTCCATGACGTCCTTGGCGTCAAAGGACTGCGTGAATTTGGCGCAGGACTGGTAATATTCCCGATAGCTCTGGCTGACGTAAGTTTCAAAAAACCGCGTGCTGGTGCGCGCCTTGGCACGTAGACCGGCCTCCATGTTGGAATAATAGTACAGCGCGACGGTGACGGAAAGCGCGGCCACGCAGAACAGCACCAGCGCCAGAACGATGCTCAGGGTGTTCCTCAGCCAACGCCCGCTCAGACCCCAGGTACGCTTCAAACCGGCCACCTCCACCGTTTATTTATAGTCCCCACTTGTAGCCATAGCCCCAGACGGTCGTGATGAAGACGGGGTTGGCCGTGTTGTTCTCTATCTTGATGCGCAGACGGCGGATGTTCACATCCACAATCTTCAAATCGCCCTCGTAGGAGCGACCCCAGACGCTTGCCATGATGTCCTCACGCGACAGCGCCCGCCCGGGATTTTGCATGAAAAGCTGCATGATGGCAAACTCCACCTGCGTCAGGCGGATCCGCTGGCCGTCCTTTTCCAGCGTGCGGTTGCGGGTGTGCATAACGAAGGGCTTATAGACGATAATGTCCGGATCCGTCTCGACCACACCACCCAGGCGGCGACACAGCGCATCAATTCGCGCCGTCAGCTCCGCCGGAGAGAAGGGCTTGGTCACATAGTCGTCCGCACCGGTCATCAGGCCCGTCACCTTGTCCATCTCCTGCGTGCGTGCGGTGAGCATAATGATGCCGATGGCTTTGTTGTTGGCGCGGATGTTCCGGCAGACCTCGAAGCCGTCCATGCCGGGCAGCATGATGTCCAAAATGGCAACAGCCGTGTCCGGATGCTCCCGCAGACGCTCCAGAGCTTCCTCGCCGGTGGCCGCTTCGATGGCCTCATAGCCAGCCCGCTTCAGGTTGATGACCACAAAACTGCGGATGCTGACTTCATCTTCCAAAATCAGAACTTTTTTCATTTGATATCCTCCAGAGGCGGCGCTTGCGCCTCAATTTTCCCTTTATTTATTCTGTTTCACCGGTGTTCCAGTCCACCTGGATGAAATGGAACATGGTGCGAAGGCGCTCGGCTGTTATCTCCGACTGCGACACACGGCAAAGGTAAAGGCTGTCGCCCTTTTCCGCCAATTTTTCCCAGCCGGTGGGGATTTCCGGTTCCTCGCCGCTCACGGCAGCCACGGTAAACAGGAGCGTGCTCTCCTCGCCGGAGAGAAGCGAAAAGGCATAGGCCTGACCGCTGACGGGCGACACAACGCGGGAGACGGTCAACTCCTGCGCCCATTCCTCCGGCACGGTCAGATACCACAGGCCGGAATAGTTATGGTAGGTCAGCACCTTTTCGCAGGCACTACCGTCAAGGAGCAAATTATACCAGCAGATGAGCGATTGGTTTTCCGTGCTGCTGTCATCGGGCAAAGATGGCAGAGAAATCAGCCGCGGCAGCTCAATGAGCCCGTCGCCGTCGATGTCACAGCTATAAACATAGTATTCGCGCACCGTCTGGACGCTGGTGTCGGTGTCGCGCGGCAGAGCCAGATTGCGGAAGCTTTCGCCCTCATAGACGAACACGTCCGTTACGATTCCGCTCTGGCCGAACTCCGAGGCCACAAAAACCGCCGGGATATTGGCGCTCATTTTGCCCGTGATGATCCGCCGCACGGCTTGCGCAGAGCTGTTCATGCGGGCTTCTCGCTCCCGCAGAAGCTGTCCGTCGCGCCAGTGGTAGTATTCCGCAACGCCCTCCTGCGCATCGCCGTCCGTGCGCAAAAGCAGCACATCCGTCAGACCGTCCGCGTCCAGATCGGCAGTGATGAGCTCGGTATAGTTGGCGTTCATCAGCTCTGTCAGCGTGCCGTTTTTCAGGGAATAGACATTCACCGTCTGGGTCACCTGGTCGCTGATCTTGCGGCCAACGACGATTTCATTGCCGCCCTGACCATCGATTTGCGCATAGTGCACCTGGTCAAAAGCGCTGCCCGTGCCGTCGATTTGCGCAAGGAGCACATAGCGGCTCTCCTGCCGGGCAAAGACGCACAAAGAAAGCGGGCTGTCACTGTCAGATTTGAAAAAGACGATGGCCTCGTCCTCGCCGTCGCCGTCGAGGTCGCTGAGCTGCACCACCTGCTGGTTATCGCCCCGCGTTGGCGGACAGTAGGCGCCGGAGACCGGCATAGCCGCCTGAATTGCGCTTTGCAGGTCATAAAAGTCCTCCATCTGCCGGGGCACGGCATAGAGGCTCTCGGCAGGCTCGAGCACGCAACCGCTCAGGGAAAGCATCAGCGCCGAAAGTATCAGAAAAAGTAACAAGCGTTTCATTTTGGCGTGCTCCTTTCCCGTTTTTTGCCTTGGAAACACTATTATATCATAGATCGTTACAAAAGGGTAGCTCAAAGTTACGAAATTTCTTCCAAGGCGACAAAAAAGATACCACCATACTAAAAATCGTTTCCCGGCGGCGGGTGCCTCTCATTATTTGATTTGTTATTTCAAAACCACGCAGTCGTTGCCCAGAAGGGTTCTGAGCTCGTCGAGCATATCGCCGCGGACGGAGCAGACAGTGCCGCGGCGCAGACCGCTGTCGGCATAGTACAGCACCGCGTTCAGTTCTCCGGGGAACATATTCAAAATGGCGCGCACCTTTCCTTCCAGCACGCCGCCCTCACTGGGCAGCTTCAGATAGAGCTTCCGGGGCTCCGGCGAAGCGATTTCTCCAAGCGCGCGGATCTCGTTGACCACCATCTGCGGCGCCTTTTCGTCCCGTGAGGAAATGCGCCCCTGACAGACCACGGGGGTATTCTCCTTGAGCTGGCTGCCCGCTTTGGCAATCACGTTGGAAAACACCAGAAGCTCCATGGCGGCGGTATCGTCCTCCAGCGTCACATAGGCCATAACGGAATTTGAGCGCGTGGTCTTCATCTTGACCGACTCGATAATTCCCGCGATGCGCACGACCTGCTCATCGCGGAAAGCACCGTCGTTGCTTTCAAAGGACTGCAAAATGCGCACGATCGGAATCACGCCGCTGCCGTGAAGCTGCTGGCGGTATTCGTCCATGGGATGGCCGCTGAGGTACAGGCCGATGGTCTCCTTTTCCATTTGCATCCGGTCGCGCTTGGCAAGCTCCTGAAGCGGCGGAACGTCCACGGACACGCTGGCCGTTTCGCCGGGCGCATCGCCAAGCAGGTCAAAGAGCTGCATTTGCCCGGCCACATCGCGTTTTTTGCTGCTGGCCACGCTGTCCAGAACGCTCTCATAAATATAGAGCATTTGCGCCCGGTTCAGGCCAAGGCCATCCATGGCGCCGCATTTGATCAGGTTTTCCACCGCGCGCTTGTTCAGATCCGTCTCCTGCATCCGCTGGATGAACTCCTCCAGAGAGGTAAAGGGGCCGTTTTTCTCGCGCTCGGCAACCATTTGCCGCAGAAGGCCGCGGCCGATGTTCTTCACCGCGCCGAGGCCGAAGCGAATTCCGTCCGGCTCCACGGTGAACTTGTCCTCAGAGGTATTGATATCCGGGTGAAGCAGCACAATCCCCATCTCCCGGATGTCCGCAATGTAGCCGACGGTCTTGGCGGTGTTGTCCAGCACGGAGGTCAAAAGCGCCGCCATATATTCCTTCGGGAAATGGCACTTGAGATAGGCCGTGTCATAGGCGACCTTGGCATAGCACACGGCGTGCGCCTTATTGAAGGCATAGTTGGCAAAATCCAGAATTTCCTTATAAATCGCCTGCGCCGCCGATTCGCTCACGCCGTTGCGGATGGCGCCCGGAATGCCGCGTTCCTCGTCGCCATAGACGAAAGCACGCTGTTCCGCCACGATCACTTTTTCCTTCTTTTTGGAAATGGCACGGCGCATATTATCCGCCTGACCCAGAGAATAACCGCCCAGTTTTCGGAAAATTTCAATGACCTGCTCCTGATAGACGATGCAGCCATAGGTGACGGACAAAATCGGCTCAAGCTGCGGGCAGAGGTAGGTGATTTTCTCCGGATGGAGCTTGTTGTCAATAAATCTGGGAATGGAGTCCATGGGGCCTGGACGGTAGAGCGCGACGATAGCCGTCAAATCTTCAATGGACTGCGGCTTCATATTCACGCACACGCCGGTAATTCCGACGGACTCAAGCTGGAACACGCCCGCCGTTCGGCCTTCCGAGAGCATACGGAAAGTCGCCGGGTCGTCATCCGGCACCCTTTGCAGGTCGAAATCCGGCTGCTTTTTTCGGATCTGGCGCTGCGCATCGTCGATGATGGTCAGGTTCCGCAGGCCGAGGAAGTCCATTTTGAGCAGCCCAAGCTCCTCAATGGTGGTCATGGTGAACTGTGTGACGATGGTATCATCGTTCCGGGCAAGCGGCACGTAGCTGGACACAGGGTCTTTGGTGATCACAACGCCCGCCGCATGGGTCGATGTGTTACGGGGCATACCCTCAAGCGCACGGGCGGTATCCAAAAGCTGCTTGACCCGCTCGTCGGAGTCATACATTTCCTTGAGCTGCGGCGAAATTCGCAGTGCTTCGTCAAGCGTCATGTGAAGCGTCGTCGGGATAAGCTTGGCCACCACGTCCGTCTCGGCATAGGTGAAATTCAGCGCACGACCAACATCCCGGATGGCACCCCTTGCGGCCATGGTGCCGAAGGTGACGATCTGCGCAACACGGTCCTTGCCGTATTTCCGCGTGACATAGTCAATGACCTCGCCACGGCGCGCCTGACAGAAATCCATGTCGATATCCGGCATACTCACGCGCTCCGGGTTGAGGAAGCGCTCGAAATAGAGGCTGTATTTCATCGGATCAATATCCGTTATCCCAAGGCAATAGGACACCATGGCGCCGGCAGCCGAGCCGCGTCCCGGGCCGACGGGGATCTTTTGGTTTTTTGCGTAGGCGACAAAATCCGCCACGATGAGGAAATAGTCCACATAGCCCATTTTCCGGATCATAGACATCTCGTATTCCAGACGCTCGCGGTAGCCCTCGGGGTCCGTCGGATAGCGGCGGGCATAGCCGTCCCGGCAGAGCTTGGTGAACCAGCCCCAGCCGTCATAGCCCTCGGGATATTGAAACTCCGGCAGGTGGTATTCCCCGAATGTAAATTCTACATTGCATCTCTCCGCGATGCGGGCAGTGTTCTCCAACGCCTCGGGCAAATTGGGGAACAGCGTGCGCATTTCCGCCTCGCTTTTGAGATAAAACTCATCCGTTTCAAAGCGCATTCTGTCCGGGTCGTCGACGGTCTTGCCCGTCTGGATGCACAAAAGCACGTCCTGCAAACGGCTGTCCTGCCGGGTGATATAGTGCGCGTCGTTCGTGACCACAAGGGGCAGACCCGTCTCGCGGGACAGCCTCAAAATGCCCCGGTTGACCTCCTGCTGCTCGGCAAGGCCGTGGTCCTGAAGCTCCAGATAAAAATTGCCCGCGCCGAAGATCTCCGCAAGCTCCAGAGCGTGTGCTTTCGCCCCTTCATAGTCCTTTCGCTGCAAGCGTCGGGCAACGCCACCGGCAAGGCAGGCCGAAAGCGCGATCAAGCCCTCGGAATGCTTGCGCAAAAGCGCAAGATCTACGCGCGGACGGACATAAAAGCCCTCCAGAAAGCCCATGGAGACCAGATAGCTCAAGTTTCGATAGCCCGTTTCGTTTTCGCACAGGAGCACCAAATGCTGTGCCTCGTTGTCCACGCCGTGCACCCGATCCTCCATGCCTCTGGGCGCAACATAGACCTCGCAGCCGATAATGGGCTTGATCCCGGCAGCCTTGGCTGCCCGGTAAAAATCAATGACGCCATACATAACACCGTGATCCGTAATGGCCACGGCGCTCTGACCCAGAGAGGCGATGTGCTCCATCATTCGGCCAATGCGACACGCACCGTCAAGCAGGCTGTATTCCGTATGCACATGGAGGTGTACAAAAGACATGGCGTTCTCCTTCACTCTGGCTCGTCGGCCAGAGACATCAGCTTTCGAATTCGGTGGTTTGCGGCGGATTTGCTCAAAGGCGGGTCATGCAGCTCCGCCAGCTCCGAGAGCGTAGCGGAGGGATTTTCGCGGCGAAGCAGCGCCGTTTGGCGCAGCTTTTCCGGCAAGGTAGCAAGAATTCCGCGTTCCTCCAGCAGCCGCAGGGCAGAAAGCTGCTCCTGCGCGGCGGCGACCGCTTTGTCCACATTGGCCGAGTCGCAGTTGGTTTTGCGGTTGGCGTCGTTGCGCCAGTCCTTCTCGATTTTGGCGGACATCACCGCCATGGCGCTCACCGGTGCGCCGACCGCCGTGAGGAAATCCTCAATGCTGTCGCTTTGCTTATAGTAAAGCACTGAACTGCCCTTGCGCTCCGTTTCCTTCGGCGCAAGCTCCATCTCGCGCATAAGCGCGCCCGTTTCGCGGCTGACGCTCAAATGCGTGGTAGACAGCTCCAGATGATAGCGCTTCTCCGGGTCGGTCACGGAACCGCCCGCCAGAAATGCACCGCGCAGAAAGGCTCTGCGGCAGCAGTCCTGCTCCAGAAGCCCCCAGTTCACGTGAAGCGACACGCTGCTGCTGGCGGAAAAGCCGCACTGCTCATAGACGCGGTGGATTTTCTCGCGATCTGTGATGCTATAGCTCATTTTCCCTGCCGTCTCCGGCTCCGGGAGCTGGTCAAAGCGCACACCCAGCGCCTTTCGGAACAGTCTCGGCAGACGTTGGCCGAATTCCCGGCTCTCCGTGACCACGCGGATGCACTCGGCAGAAAAGGTGTTGGCAAACAGGAGCACGCCCATGCTTTCGGCCAATGCACAGCAGCCGCCCGTTACCTCCGGGCGGCACAGTTCTGCTTTTACATTGCCGGAAAAGGACATAAGCCTCAGCTCCTTTGCGGTATGTTTTGTTCTGTAAGTATGCGTAGAGGGCGCCGCCAAGGGCGGCATGCGGTAGGGCGGGGGCTTGCTCCCGCCGAATCGCCCCTGAGGGGCGATAATGGGACGTCCAGAGGCCGTCCCCTACGTGACGCCGCCGTTGGTGGCGTGCGGCGGCATGAGGGCATGCCGCCCTGCCGCGGGTTGACTAGGTGTCTGCACCGGGACGTCGAGGACGCCACCGACAATTGATTCAGAGATTCCTTAAATCTTGTCAATGTCCCGGTGAGTTAGCTCGACGCGAATGCCGCGCTGCGTCAGGCGCTTTGTGAGAACCTCACCGACGCACACCGAACGGTGCCGTCCGCCGGTACAGCCTACGGCCAGCCGCAGTTGGCGTTTCTTTTCCAAAAGCTCTGCCTGAAGCGCCAGAAATTCCGTCAGTTTATCCACCAGCTCACCGGTGCGGCTGAGGATATACGCCTGAACCTCCGGCGTTTGGCCGGTCTTGTTGCGCAAAGTTGGCTCCCAGAAGGGATTGGCCAGGCAGCGGACGTCGATGATCTCATCCGCTTCCGGCGGCTCGCCGTGTTTCCAGCCGAATGTTGTGATCCTAAGAATCATCTTCCGCACCCCACAGGCGCACCTCCGGCTCCAGCGTTACGCCGCTGTGCTCGAAAACTCGCGCCGTAATCAGGCGCACCAGCTCCAGAACGTCCTTTGCCGTTGCGCCGCCCAAATTGACCACAAATCCCGCGTGCTTTTCCGAAACGGCTGCGCCGCCGACACGCAGACCCTTCAGCCCTGCCGCCTCGATGAGCGCCGCGGCATAGCCGTTTTGCGGGCGTTTGAAGGTGCTGCCCGCCGAAGGAAGCTCCAATGGCTGCGACGCACGGCGCTTTTCGTTCAGCTCGCGGATTTTTTTTCGTATTTCTTCTTCCTTGCCCGGAAAAAGGGCAAGCTCTGCGCGGAGAATGATCCCGCGTTTTTCCTGAAAGACGCTTTTGCGATAGGCAAAGCCCTGCTCCGCGCCCTCGTACCAACGGCATTCCCCGTCCGGCTCCATATATTCCGTCCGAAGAACCACGTCCCGCAGCTCCCCGCCGTAAGCGCCCGCGTTCATGAACACGCCGCCGCCGACGCTGCCGGGAATTCCGTGGGCAAATTCCAGCCCGGAGAGCTGATTTCGCGCGGCAAACATGGCCGTTTGCGCCAGCGTCATGCCGCTCATGGCCAGAACCGTGCCCGCCTGCGTCCGTTCAAGACCCGTCAGAGCGTCCTTCGTGACGATCACAAGCCCCCTGACGCCCTCGTCCGGCGCCAGCACGTTGGTGCCGCTGCCCAGAATTCTGGGGCGAAGCTCCAGTTCGCCCGCCGTGAGCAAAATCTGCCGGAGCTGGTCGCAGTCCCGGGGGAAAACCATCAGCTCCGCAGGGCCGCCAATGCGAAAGGAGGTATGCCGTGAAAGGGGCTCCTCCCGGCGGATTTGAAAGGCCGGCAACAAAGCCGTCAGCCGTTTTTCCAGCTCTGTATGACGCATTTCCTCAGAATACAAACCGTTCCGCTCCTCCGTAGTATTTCAAATTGCCCCGCTCCAAGCAGGGCAGCGCTTCTCTCAGAAGCTTAGCGTGTCAAAAAACGATTATTTCATGCACTGGCGCGGGAGCGCCCTTGGCTCCCCTGTGTAAGGGGAGCTGGCAAAATCGAAGATTTTGTCTGAGGGGTTGCTTCTGCAAAATATTTCGAATCCATTGGAAAAGATTGAAAATATGCAACTTTTTGTACGCAATCCCTCCGGCGAAAATCAAAGATTTTCGCCACCTCCCTTTGCACAAGGGAGGCGTTGGCTTGCTGCAAAACTAAAAAGCACTGCTTCTTCGACAGTCTGCGCTTCCCTCAGAAGCTCTGTCCGCTGTTTTCTTCGAAATGGCGGTTGATCTGCTCGGTGAATTCCACCGCGGCGTTATAGCCCATTTTCTTCTGCCGGTTGTTCATGGCCGCGACCTCTAAGATAACCGCCAGATTTCGGCCGGGTTTGATCGGAATGGTGATGGCAGGGATTTTGACGCCTAACAAGTCCATATACTGTTCCTCCAGACCCAGCCGGTCATAGACATGGTCGGAAGACCACGGAACGATATTGATCACCAGATTGATGGACGTCTCCTTTTTGATGGCCGCCATGCCAAAGAGCTTCGCCACATTGATCACGCCAATGCCGCGAATTTCAATATAGTTGCGAATCAGCTCCGGCGAAGTGCCCAAAAGGGTGTTGTCCGCGATTTTGCGGATCTCCACCGCGTCATCCGCGATCAGGCGGTGGCCACGCTTCAAAAGCTCCGCTGCAGCTTCGCTTTTGCCGATGCCGCTTTCGCCCATCAAAAGCAGACCCTCGCCGTAAACCTCCACCAGAACGCCGTGCCGGGATATCCGCGGCGCCAAGGCGTTTTTCAGGTAGGTGATCATACCGGAGAGCAGATAGGTCGTCGATTCCAGGCAGCGCAAAACCGTCACATCGTGCTTTTTCGCCATTTCCAGACATTCCGGGTTCGGCTCCATATTTCGCGCAAAAATAATCGCCGGAATTTTATAGGCAAACAGCTCGTCAAAAATCTCCAGCCGACGCTCATGCGTCAGGGTGCTCAGGTAAGCCGCCTCAACATTGCCGACGATTTCCAGACGCAGGGGCTCAAAATGATTGAAAAATCCGGCAAATTGCAGGCCGGGACGCGATACCTCCTCGACCATAATGCGAACATTTTCATAATCTGTGGAGGCGTGCGCCACAGAAAGGTTAAATTCCTCGACCACCTGGCGCAAGGGTACACTGTAAGAATTCATAGGCATGACCGCTCCTCCCGGGCTGATTTATTAATGTTATTATATTCTATCGGAGAGAAAATCGCAACCGTCAATAAAAAATATTATTTTTTGCATTTTTCTCTTGCATTTCCCGAAAATATCTGATAATATATGTTGCGGCGCGTTTTGGCGCCGTAGAAATGGATGTTTTTTCCTATGATTGGAGGTGCAGCAATTGGCAAAGTGCGATATTTGCGGCAAGGGTGTTACGTTCGGCATTAAGGTCTCCCACTCCCACAGACGTGCCAACAGAATGTGGAAGCCCAATGTTAAGCGCGTGAAAGCGATCGTCAACGGTACTCCCCGCCATGTCTACGTCTGTACGAGATGCCTCCGTTCCAATAA
>CAZPRA010000018.1:0-16327 GCA_964588975.1 uncultured Oscillospiraceae bacterium
GCCCCCGGACTGCGTACGAAACAGGATTAGCACCTGCAATGCGGTGCACAGAATCGGGTGCTGTGTGAAGCGTAGCCTGCCTGGCGTGGCGATGCGGGAATAGGGGAGCGAGGCGTTTCCGGCCGTGGCCGCGGCTGAGAGCGATATTGCCCCTTGAAACCATAGCTGCAAAAGAGGATAGAACCGGCGTGTGATGTTGTGGAAATCACCTAGGCTGACTTTCCAAAGGGCAGATAAGGGATTGCAGTGCGGACTAAGTGGCAATCGGGTACCGGAACACGGCAACGCTCCGGCTCGGCTTTCAACGGAAACGGCCCTCCGGCAACGGCGGGTAGCCAAAGGGGAAATCCAACCCGACCTAAGCCGCAAGATTAACTTTATCTGCTGCCACCGCTTTTTTAAAATCATCAGGAGGGATTTCCTTTGCGCAACGGTGAAACCGAGCCTCGAAGTAAGAAAAAGAAGAAGAAAAACAGTAACATTCGGTGGATCATCACCATTTTTTTCGTGACCATTATCATCTCCTCGACGATCTCCTTTTTGTCCTCCAGTGTTCTGGAGCAGGCAGGTCTTGTCGAGGCGTTTCTTGTCTTATTGGTCATCGTCCTTTTGGGCATCGTCTTTGACATCATCGGCGTGGCCGTGATGTCGGCGGACGAAAAGCCCTTCCATTCCATGGCTGCTAAAAAAGTGCCCGGTGCGGCCGAGGCGCTCAAGCTCCTGCGCAATGCTGAGAAGGTCTCCAGCTTCTGTAACGACGTGGTCGGAGACATCTGCGGCGTCGTCTCGGGCTCCGCCTCCGCCGTCATCGCGGTCAAGGCGCTCAGCCAGCTCAATTCCGACACCGCCGCCCAGCTTATCATGTCCTCTCTCGTTGCGGCTGTGACCATCGCGGGCAAGGCTTGCGGCAAGAATGTCGCCATGGGTCAGTCCACCAGAATTGTCAATCTGGTGTCCAAACCGATTTACTACATAAAGTCGCTGTTCCGCAGAAAACCGCGGAAAAAGAAGTGACGCAAGACAGGTTGTGAAAGCTTGAGTTTGCTGGAATCTATTCGGTCCCGGGAGGATCTTTGTGCGCTGACCCAGCCCCAGCTCAAGGAGCTTTGCCAGGAAATCCGCCAGTTTTTGGTGCACCATGTGGCCAAAACAGGCGGGCATCTGGCCTCCAATTTGGGCGTGGTCGAGCTGACGGTGGCTCTGGAACGGGTGTTTGATACCTCGAAGGATCGGCTTTTATTCGACGTGGGGCACCAGTCCTACGTTCATAAAATTCTCACGGGTCGCCGGGACGCCTTTGATACCCTTCGCTGCTATGGCGGACTTGCGGGTTTTCCCAAGCCCTCGGAGAGTGAAAACGACGCGTTTGTGGCCGGTCACGCTTCCTCCGCCGTATCCACGGCACTGGGCATGGCCAGAGCCAGAACCCTGCTGAAGCAGGATTATCACGTGATCGCCCTGATGGGCGACGGTGCCATGACCGGCGGCCTTGCCTATGAGGGCATGAACGACGCGGGCGAGAGCAATGAGCCGCTTCTGGTCATTCTGAACGATAACGAAATGTCCATCAGCCCCAATGTGGGCGGTGTGGCAAAGCATTTGTCCCTTCTGCGCACCCGGCCGGGCTATTACCGGCTGAAAAAAGCCTATCGTACGGCGCTGAATGTGCTTCCCGGCGGCAAGGCGGTCTATCGCATGAGCCATCGGCTGAAGGAACGCTGGAAACGCACGCTGCTTGGCTCCACACTCTTTGACGAAATGGGCTTTGACTATTATGGCCCTGTGGACGGGCACGATTTGGAACGGCTGGAATATATGCTCCGGCTGGTCAAGGAACGGGACAAGCCGGTGCTGCTGCACGTGATTACCCAAAAGGGAAAGGGCTATGCACCGGCAGAGCATGAGCCAAGTGCCTTCCACGGCATTGGTGCTTTTGACCCGGAAAGCGGAAAAACGCCCTTCACGGCGCATCTACCGTCCTTTTCCGAGACCTTTGGACAGACGCTTTGCGGCCTTGCCCGGCACGATGAGCGCATCTGCGCCATCACTGCGGCCATGGTTGGCGGAACGGGTCTGGAACGGTTTTCCAAAGAATTCCCGCAGCGCTGTTTCGATGTGGGCATTGCGGAGGGACACGCTGTTTCCATGGCGGGCGGCCTTGCCAAGCAGGGCATGATTCCTGTTGTTGCGGTTTATTCCACCTTCCTGCAACGCGCTTACGACATGATCTTGCAGGATGTTTCCATGCAGAATTTGCACGTGGTCTTTGCAATCGACCGCGCGGGACTGGTTGGCGAAGACGGCGAAACGCACCATGGCGTCTTTGACGTCAGCTTCCTGCGCACGGTGCCGCATATGCAGATTTTGTGCCCGGCCAATCAGACGGAGCTGGAAACCATGCTGAAAAAGGCCGTTCTGGAAATGGACGGGCCTGTTGCCGTGCGCTATCCGCGGGGCAGCGAGGGCGATTTTACGGAAGATGCCTCCGAAAAAACGGTGCTCCGGGAAGGCAGCAACATTACGCTTGTCGGCTACGGCCGTCTGATCAACAACCTTCTGGACGCGGCAGAGCTGCTGGCGCAGGAGGGCATTTCCGCAGAGGTTTTGAAGCTTCCTGCGGTCAAGCCGCTGGGCATGAAAGAGATCGCCGCCTCGGTTCGCAAAACCGGCCATCTTCTGGTGGCAGAGGAGAGCGTTTGCATCGGCTGCGCCGGAAAGGAAATTGCAGCGCAGCTCCGTCTGGCGGGCATCGTGGTGCCCAACCGACTGGTCAACATCGGTGATCGCTTTGTGACCCACGGGAGCCTGAATGAGCTTTACCGCGAGCTGGGGCTGGACGGCAATTCGCTTGCGGCACAGGCAAAGGAGGTGCTTGGCAGGTGAAGCACAAGGAACGGCTGGACGTGCTTTTGACACAAAAGGGTCTGTGCGACAGCCGAAGCCGCGCCCAGGCACTTATTATGAGCGGCCAGGTCTATGTGAACGGGCAGAAGTGCGACAAGGCCGGAACGCAGGTGGAGGCCGAATGTGCTCTTGAGGTTCGCGGCAACACCTGTCCCTATGTGAGCCGTGGTGGGCTGAAGCTGGAAAAGGCGCTGCGGGAATTCGGCGTGGATGTAACGGGCTTCGTCTGCTCGGACTCCGGCGCATCCACCGGCGGCTTTACCGACTGTCTGCTCCAAAAGGGCGCCAAAAAAGTCTTTGCCATTGACGTTGGCTACGGCCAGCTTGCATGGAGCATCCGGACGGATGAGCGCGTGGTGTGCATGGAGCGCACCAACATCCGCTATGTCACCCCGGAGGACTTGGGCGAAGCGCTCGATTTGTCCGTTGTGGACGTATCGTTTATCTCTCTGAAGCTCGTTCTGCCTGCGATCAAGGCGCTTTTGAAGCCGACAGGTCAGGTGCTTTGCCTGATCAAGCCACAGTTTGAGGCAGGAAAGGACAAGGTGGGCAAAAAGGGCGTTGTCCGTGACCCTGCCGTGCACCGGGAGGTTTTGGAGCAGTTCCTTGCACTGGCTGCGGAGCTGTCCTTCACGGTGCGGAATTTGACCTTTTCTCCGGTCAGAGGGCCGGAGGGTAACATTGAATTTTTGGGGCATCTTTCCATGCTCCCTGATGGCGGAATTCAGCCGGATGTGGCCGGACTGGTTGCCGCCGCCCATGAGACGCTATGAAAAAAGTTGTAATGACCCCCAATCCCTATCGGGATAAAAATTTTAAATATGCCCATCTTGCCCAGAGCATTCTTCATGAAGCGGGCATTGAGGCAAAAATCTGCCTGGCCTTCGATGTGGACAGGAGTTTTGACCTGCCGGAAAACGTGGTGCTCCATGATTTGACGCAGGAGCTGAGCGACGCGGATCTGCTCATCTGCTTTGGCGGCGACGGCACGATTTTGCACGCTTCCAAGGCGGCAACGCGGATGGGCGTGCCCGTTCTGGGCGTGAACATCGGCACCATGGGCTTTATGGCGGAGCTGGAGAGCAGCGAGCTGGAGCTCATGCGCCGTCTTGCCACCGGGGACTACAGCGTGGAAAAGCGCATGATGCTCCATGTCAGGGCAGAACACGAGGGACAAATTCTTCTGGAGGAAGAAGCTCTCAACGACGCGGTGATCACCAAGGGCGCCGTTGCCCGGACGGTGCAGATGGCTGTGTCCTGTGATGGCGTGGAGATGATGAGCTTCGGTGGCGACGGTGTGATCGTCTGCACGCCGACCGGCTCGACCGGCTATGCCATTTCTGCCGGAGGCCCCATTGTGGAGCCAACGGCGGAAAATATGATCGTAACGCCCATCTGCGCGCACGATATGCGGGCAAAAACGGTAGTCACTTCATCCCAGCGGGAGATCACCGTCGAAATCGGTCGGATCGGTCGGAAATACGCCTTTCTTTCCGTGGACGGTGGCAGGGCGCTTCGCCTTTGCGCAGGGGACAGGGTCACTGTGACCCGCTCATCCTTCGTCACCCGCCTTGTTCATCTGAGCCAGCGCAGCTTTTTTGAAGTTGTAAGAAATAAATTCAGGTAGGTGCGTCATGAAAGACAACCGTCAAAAGAAAATTTTAGAGCTGATTTCCGCAAAGCCTATTGAGACGCAGGAGCAACTTCTTGCCGAACTGGTCGAATGCGGCTACCGCTGCACGCAGGCCACCATCTCCCGGGATATCAAGGAACTGCGGATCGTCAAGGCGCTTGACGGCCTTGGCAACTACCGCTACACCCTGCCCAAGCAGGAGCCTTCCACTCATTTTGATGCCCGCTTCCGCGTGATCTTTCGCGAATGCGTGACCAGTCTGGACTTTGCCCAAAATCTGGTGGTCATCAAGACCATGCCCGGCCTGGGTGCGGCTGCCGGCGCAAATATTGACGCCCTGCGGCTGAACGACGTGGTCGGCACTCTCTCCGGAGACGACACGACTTTGGTGATCATGCGCGATGAGGACTGCGCCCGGAGACTGTGCGGAGAAATCCGAAAAATGCTGGATTAAGAGGGAATTGCCATGCTCCGTTTGCTGCATATTGAGAATATTGCGGTCATTGAACGGGCGGATATCCTGTTTGAGGACGGCTTTCATGTGATGACCGGCGAGACCGGTGCGGGCAAATCCATCGTGATTGACGCCATTTCCGCCATTCTCGGCCAGCGGGCTTACCGGGATATGCTCCGCACGGGCACGGACAGAGCTTCCGTGCGGGCGGTGTTTGACCAGGTGCCCCGGCTGGACTGGTTCACGGAGAACGGCGTGGATTATGAGGACGAGCTGACCCTTCAGCGTGAGATCTTTCTGGACGGAAGAAATGTCTGCCGGGTCAATGGGATCCCGGTTTCCGTGAGCGTGTTGAAAAAGCTGGGCATTCAGCTAATCAATATCCACGGTCAGCACGATTCGGCAGCTCTGTTTGACGAGAATTACCATCTGTCCTTTCTGGACAGTTTTGCCTGCGATGAGGCGCAGCTTTCCACCTATGCCGAGGCTTACCGCAAGCTTACGGCCATTGAGCAGGAGCTTCGCCGCCTGAGCATGGACGAGGGCGAAAAACTCCGCCGGGTGGAGACGCTTCGCTATCAGATCGAGGAAATTGAGCGGGCAGAGCTTGAGCCCGGCGAGGAAGAAACGCTGGAGTCCCGTCGAAAACTGCTGCAAAATGCGGAAAAGCTCTCCGACGGGCTGCAAAATGCCTCCGTGTGCCTTCAGGGAGATGACGACAGCCCAGGCGCAGCAAGCCTGCTTTCTCAGGCGGAAAAGGCACTGTCCCGCATTGGCCGTTTGGATGACTCACTGGGGCAGCTTCACGCGCTGGTGTCGGATCTGATGTATCAGGTGCAGGATGCGGCAGAGCAGATCTCTGACCAGCTTTACACACTTGCCTACACCGCCGACGAGCTGGAACGCATCGAGGAACGGCTGGATCTGATTCACCGTCTGCGGCGAAAGTACGGAGCGGGGATTGAGGAAATTCTGGCCTATCTGGACAGAGCAAAGACAGAGCTGGACGAGATCGAGTTTTTAGACGAGCGCATAGAGCGGCTGGAAAAGGAACGCAAAGCTGCCCGGCAGGAGGCTCAGGAAGCGGCAATGCGTCTGCGCAGGATACGCAAGGAGTCGGCGGCCAATCTAAGCCGGCGGGTGCTGAGCGAGCTTTCGGATCTGGATATGAAGGGCGTGGAGTTTACCTGCGAATTTACCGAAACGGAGCTGTCCACTAACGGCGCGGACGCGGTGGCATTTTATATGTCTGCCAATGTGGGTGAGGCGTTGAAGCCCTTAAATAAAGTGGCCTCCGGTGGCGAACTGGCCCGGGTCATGCTGGCGCTGAAGAACGTTCTGGCCGAGCGGGATCATGTACCGACGCTGATTTTTGACGAGGTCGACACCGGCGTTTCCGGCCGGGCTGCGCAGCACGTGGCAGAAAAGCTGCGTTCCGTTTCCCGGACGAAGCAGGTTCTCTGCGTGACCCATCTGCCGCAGCTTGCGGCACTGGCGGATACCCACCTGCTCATTGCCAAGCAGGAGCGAGACGGCAGAACCTTCACCACGGTGACGCCGCTGGACATGGAGGGCCGAAAAAGAGAGCTTGCCCGCATCATCGGCGGCACGAATATCACCCAGACAACGTTGCAAAGTGCGGCGGAAATGTTAGGACATAATCATTATACTAGTTCTTGATAAAAAGCTTTAAAAGCTTTTTATAGCACCGAAGGCGCGTCAAGAACTTATGAGACGGCGCAGCGCGCAAAGCGCGATGCGAGTGTGCGAAGCACACGGATTTCAAATTTAATTTTTTAATTTGAAATGAGTATTAGAACGACAAAAAAACAGGAGGTGCTCCGTTGCGAGAAACCCCCTGTTTTTTGCATAGCCGCCCTTATGCGGCGGTGCGCTTTGCTTTCTTCACATTTTTCTTCGCGGAATGGCCATAGAGGAACATACCGATGACCACGGTCAGCGGCACGGCCAGAATGACACCGGCGGAGCTGGCCAGAGCCTGAAGCACCTCGATCGGCAGGAAAGCGGAGTCGATGATCATGTACCATGTCGGTTCCATGATGGTATAGAAAATCATCATCACAAGACCGTTACCGGCAACGGCAAGGATCAGCGTGTTGGTCATGGTGCCAACCATGTCCCGGCCAATGTTCATGCCCGAACGGAACAGATCTTTTCGCGTCAACTCCGGGTTGACGGTGATGAGCTCGTTCATGGCGGAGCTGATGCTCATGGCCACGTCATTCACGGCGCCCAAAGCCGCAATGAGAATGCCGCCCACGAGAAGATCCGAGATTTGCAGGGAGGCAAAAACATTGCCGTTGATCATCTGCTGCCAAAGCCTGTGAGAGCCAAGGTCTTCGATCATGCTGTCAACGGCCTTCATGTTATAGCCGTCCACCCGCAAAAGCGCTTCGGAAACCTTGGCAAAAACGGCTGCCAGAAGAACGCCCGCAAGCGTGCCCAGTATGGCGCAGAAGGTCTTCTTGTTTGCGCCGTCCAGAACGACAAATTCCACCACTGTCACCAGCGCACACATTCCAAACACGGTCGCCAGCGTGTCGCTGCCGGATAGGAGCTGCGGGATCATGAGCGTGAAAATGCAAACGAAGGTGAGCACCAGTCCGAGAATGGATTTCAGACCGATCTTGCCGCCGACCAGAACCGTGATGAGCATAAACAGGCCGATTACGATCAGAAGGGGAACCGTCCGGTCATAGTCGCTGATGACCATGTTGCCGGAGATCTCACCGTTTTCCACGGTGTAGCCGACAATCACGGGGTCGCCTTCCTTTAAAAGCGTGCCGTACCATGTGCTCAGCTCGTTTTGAAGCTGAAAACGCTTGCCCTCAAATTCGCCGCTGAGCATTTCCACGGTGACGGTTTGCGAACCGATAACGCGGTCTTCCATGGTCTGGTCGCCTTGATAGCTTTCGGCGTCAATGGAGATGACCGTGGCCTTTTCGCTTTCGCCGCCGGTGGAACGGTTGGTCAGGACGTAGCCGGTGCCGTTGGCCTTGCGGTAGGCGCTCAGGAAGGCCAGTGCGCACAAAAGCAGAATGAGCAGGGAAAGGCAGCGGGAAAAGCGCTTTTCTACGATGGGTGTGCTTTGCGCAAGGACGCTTTCAGCCGCCTGACGCTCCTTGCGGGCTTTGACGCCCTGAGCCGCGGCAATTTCCGGCAGGAGCTTCAGGCTCCGCAGGGCAAAAAAGGTCAGAAAGCCGCCGCCCACAGCGGACAAAAGCAGCACCGTGCCGGGGATCCACGACCAGCAGCCGCTTGCAATGCGCCAGATCACGGCCGCAGCACTGCCCAGAAAGGCAAGCGCACCAAAGGCTGCCAAAGCAAGCCAAACCGGTTTCTTGAATTTCAACATGACAAAGCCTCCTGCTTCCGAAAATTCGCCATTATTATAATGTATGGGAAGAATTCTGTCAAGAAAAAGAGAAGGACGAAACCGGGAGCAGACTTTTCACGCAAAAACGGCCGCTATTCCAGCAAAATAGACAAAAGAGCCAAAAGAACTGGAAATTCAACGTTTTTTAAGCGCGATATGCAATTTTACCATGCAAAAATAACAAAAAAGGAATGCCGTTGTTGTTATTCTGAACAAAAAATGCAAAACCCGGGCGCTGAGGACTTTTTGCTATGGCAATTGGCGGAAAAATGTGCTATCATGTAAATATCATTATAGGTATCTTTGCGCCCAAATGCGCCCAGGCGCGTTCCGGCAGGAGAACCTACAAAGGAATAAGGAGGAAACACAATGAGAAAGCATCTCAAGAGAACCCTTGCCATGCTGCTTGCAGCGGTCATGGTTCTCGCAATGCTGCCTGCTGTCGCTTTTGCGGCGCCCGGCGTCACCTATCCGGCCACTCCCATTGACGGGATGCCTGCTGATGACCAGGCCGTCGTGATCTACAGCGGTTCTGCGGGCGGCGTGTTCGCCGGCAGTGCCGACGGCGGCGCAGTTGGCGTTGCCGCTGCAAAGACCAGCGAAGAAAGCACCACCATCGAGGTCGGTGACGGCGCGGGCGTTTATAAGCTCACCGCCAATACCGACGGCACCTACTACATCACCTGCGGCGGCCAGTTCCTTTGCGTGGACGCCAGCGAAAAGATCACGCTCCAGAGCAGTGCCATCTCCGGCACCAAATGGGTGATCGAGAAGCAGACCAGCGACAGCTATGATGGCTACAGCATCAAAAACGCAGATGTGAAGTACAACAACAAGTACGACATCTATCTGGAATACTACAACGCCATCAAAGCATGGACCTGCGCCAATGGCATCAGCGCCATCTACACCTTCACCTTCTATGCCATCGACGAGACGACGGCTGACCCCAACGGCGACGGCTACATCGGTGAGAAGCCCCTCTCCGGCGAAAAGCCTGCTGACGGCGACAAGGTCGTGATTTATAACGACTACGGCGGAGTTGCTTTCGGCGCACAGTCGGATGACGAGCTGGCTCCCAGCCTGAACGGTGTTGAGTCCCGCCTGACCAACAGCGGCCTTGAGGCCGGCAATGGCGCTCTGATCTTCGACGTCCATTTCGACGGCACCTACTACACCTTTGAAAATCAGGGCAAGTTCCTGCGCACCTCCGAAAACGAGGTCGTTGACGGCAAGACCAACAACGACGAGTGCCTCTATTTCGACGATGTGCAGAGCGACTACACCAAGTGGAGACTGGAAGAAGTCACCGGCGGCTACATCCTTTATAACAAGGTCGCCAAGTACGGCTCCAACTCCGTGTGCATCGAGTATTTCAGCAACTCCTTCAGCGGCTGGACCTTCAACGGCAGCACCAACCTCTTTGCCATGCGCTTCTTCAAGGTGGAGGACTCCCTCGGACTGGGCTATGTCCTCAACCCCAAGATGCTCATCGACGCGGACAACGCCTTCATCGGCCTGGACTATGACTTTGAGGTCGAACTGGATGAGCTGAGCAAGGTCACCGCTATGACCGTGAGCTACAGTGTCGATGGCGGCGAGGCCAAGACCCTTGAGCCCACTGCGGTTGACGGCTACACCTACAGCTATTCCATCCCCAACGCTGCCCTTGCCGGAAAGAGCAGCCTTACCATCAGCGGCAGCGCCACCAATGAATACAACATGACCTACACCGCCGAGGCGACCGTGGAGATCAAGGACGAGCCCATCATCGACTCCGTCTCTCCGGCCTCCAACGAAGCCACCGGCGACAACAAGCGCCCCACCATCACTGTGAACCTTGTCAACTGCGGCACCAACCCCACCGTTTACATGACGGTTGACGGCGCTGCCGTAACGCCCACCGTTACCAGCAACAAGATCACCTATACCCCCAGCACGAACATGACAGATGACCGTCATGCCGTTTCCGTCACGGTGACCCGTGCCGACGGCAAGAAGGCCGAAATGGTCTGGTCGTTCTATGTTGGCGAAGCCGGCATGAGCCTGTACTTCGGCCAGATCCACTCCCACACCGCTGAGTATTCCGACGGCGCCGGCACTCTGGAAGACGCCTATGAATACGCAATGAAGGCCAAGGACGTGGACTTCCTGATCGTGACCGACCACTCCAACTATTTCGACACCACCTCCACCGCAACCACCAGCAGCTACTATGACCTCTCCAGCCTGTCCACCAGCGGCAGCATCACCAAGTGGGAAGAGGCCAAGCTCACTGCTCTGGAATATATCACTGACGATTTCATTGCCGCTTACGGCTATGAGATGACTTGGTCCGGCGGCCCTGGTCACACTAACACCTATAACACCTACGGCACTGTTTCCCGTAACAACTCCTCCCTGAACAACAAGACCGGCTATGCAGGTATGCACCTGTATAACGATCTGATGGTCAACGCCAACAAGGGTCTGGACGTGGACGGCAACCCCGTGGAAGAAGGCGTGAAGACCAAGTATATCGAGGAAGCTCCTGTTGTTTCCCAGTTCAACCACCCCGGCACCACCTTCGGCACCTTTGATGATTTCGCGGGCTACACTCCCACGCGTGACACCGTCCTGTGCCTCATCGAGGTCGGTAACGGCGAAGGCGCAGTGGGCGGCAGCTCCTATTGGCCCAGCTATTCCGAGTATGACAACTGCCTTGCCAAGGGCTGGCACGTTGCTCCCACCAACAACCAGGATAACCACAAGGGCAGATGGGGCGATGCCAACACCTGCCGTGACGTCATCATGACCGATGACTTCTCCGAGGTTGGCCTCTACAACGCAATGTCTGAGCGCCGTGTTTATGCCACGGAGGATCAGAACCTGCGTATCTACTACTATCTGAACGACTATATCATGGGCTCCATCATCGACACCGGCGACGAGGAGATCAAGCAGGTCCGTATTAAGGCCAGCATCTCCGACCCCGATGGCGAAAAGCTCGGCAAGGTTCAGATCATCGGCGAAAATGGCCTCGTTCTGAAGACCTTTGACGCTCCCGGCTCCACCTATGAGCTCGACACCACCATCGACAACACCGACGCTTACTACTACCTCAAGGTCACGCAGGCCGACGGCGACATCGCCGTGACTGCTCCTGTCTGGGTCGGCGTTGCAACCCCCATCGTTGCTGATATTGACACCGACGCCGCTCTGTGCGTCGTTGGCGAGACTGAGACCATCACCGCCAGTGTGGAAAATGCCGCCGACGCGGACTACACGCTGAGCAAGGTCGAATTCTATCTGGTCGCGGATGACAAGGAAACTGTTATCCACACCATCGAGGATAGCTCCGTTATCGCCGCTGGCGAGAACAAGACCTTCACCTTCGAGTACACTCGCACCGTTGCCGGTGTTCAGGACATCAAGGTCGTCTTCTATGGCACCTATAACGACAAGGCATTCAAGTGCCAGGCTACCATGGAACAGAAGGTCTATCAGGCCGACGAGCTGGTCAAGGTCGCCATCGACTATGGCCATGGCAACTTCTATGTTTCCGGTGGCTACTCCGACAACATGGGCAACTTCATCTCCTACTGCGCAGACAACGGTGTTATGGCTGAATTCATCCAGGCCGGCGAATTCACCTATGACAATCTGAAGCAGTATAAGATGGTCATCCTCACCGTCCCCTTCGACTCCGGCAACCTTTCTCCGTCTGCCTACACTGCCGCTGAGCTGAAGGCTCTGCAGAAGTATGCTAGCCGTGGCGGTAACCTGATCATCACCTGCAAGTCTGACCGCAAGAGCCCGACGGGCGAGATGAACTGTGCGGCACTGACCAACTCCCTGCTTGAGACGATCAATGCCAATGTCCGTATTGCAAATGGTATCATCGTCGATAACGATATGAAGTCCAACGAGGCTTACCGTATCTACTTCTCAAGCTCGGAGAACTTCAATTCCGACCATCGCTTTGTGGCCGGCGCCTATACCTCCTCCAACGCGTTCGGCACCGTTCCTTCTGCCTCCAACTCCACCGGCTTCCAGCTTTATAACGCAGCGCCCGTTCTGATCAACGAAGGCGCTGAGGATAAGGTCACCACGCTGGTTCGTGGCTATCAGTCCACTTGGGGTGCAAGCTACACCGACAACTTCGACGGCTCCACCTACGTTCCTCAGTACTCCGGCGACACCATCACCGCTGAGATGGGCGATGTCAACATCCTGACCTATGAGGAACTCTCCGGCGGCGGTTGGCTGATCGTTGGCGGTTGCACCTTCTTCTCCAACTACGACATCAAGGACGATGTCGACTACGCCAACAAGTTCATCGTTCAGAACATCCTCCGCGAGATCACCAATGCGGACGACGATCTTGTGATCTCCGAGATCAGCAAGGTCAAGGCCATTCCCGTCGAGCGCAGCGGCGAGGAGTACACCATCGAAGGTTACATTACCTCTAACGCTTCCGGCTATGATCAGGACACCGCTTTCTTCGACTGCATCTATATGCAGGATAAGAACGGCAACGGCATCAACTGCTTCCCTGTTGCAGGCAACTATGCCATCGGCATGAATGTCCGCGCACACGGCGGCGTGACCTACTACTGCGGCGAAGTTGAGCTGAACCTTGGCACGGACTATAACGGCTATATCCGCGTCATCTCCGATGACACCTATAAGATCCAGCCGAAGGTTGTGAACTGCGCAACCGCTATGGCGGACGCTTCCATCGGCAACCTGATGAAGGTTGAGGGTCTGGTTACCTCCATCCACAGAACCGAGGGCGTTATCGACAAGATCTATGTCCGCGATGCTTCCGGCGAAGCCTGCCTGTTCATCAACGGCTACATCATGAAGGACTACACCGGTCTGGATGAGCTGAAGGTCGGCATGACCATCTCCGGCGTGGGCATCGGCTCTCGCGACGTGGACGAGACCAGCGCCACCAGCGCTATCTTCTCCCGCCTGCGTGTGCGTGACCGCAGCGAGATCAAGATCCTCGATTCCGAGATTCGCAGCGACCTGCTGTTTAGCGACGTAAGCAGCAAGGATTGGTATTATGACGCTGTGATGTACACCTCCACCAGAGGTCTGCTCACCGGCACCAGCCACTCCACCTTCGATCCTGACCTTACGCTCACCCGCGCCATGGTTGCCACCGTTCTTTACAGAATGGCCGGCGAGCCCAAGGCGACCACCAGCGTCACTTTCAAGGACGTTGTTGACAGCGCATGGTATGCCGACGCTGTCGAATGGGCTGCCGAGGTCGGTCTGGTTCTGGGCTATGAGGACAACACCTTCCGTCCGGACAACGAGATCACCCGTCAGGAAATGGCCGTCATGATGGCCCGCTATGCCGAGAAGATCTGCGGCGTTGAAGTGGGCGAGAAGGCTGACCTGAGCTCCTTCCCCGATGGCGGCAAGGTCGATGCATGGGCCAAGGATGCAGTTGCATGGTTTGTCAACATCGGCATTATCAACGGCATGGACGGCAAGATCGCCCCCAATAACACCGCTACCCGCGCTCAGTTCGCAACCATCATCATGCGCTTCATGCAGGAGTTTGAACTGTAAAAACAAATCCCCAGAGGCGCCGCAGCAATGCGGCGCCTTTTGAAAACCTTTGCGTCAACATAACAGAAAGAGAGGATACAATATGAAACGCATTTTGGCGCTGCTTCTTGTGCTTGTGCTGCTTTTGAGCACAGCGGCTTGCTCAACTCTGGTCAAAGTGGAGGAAAACGGCGGAAAGCAGGACACTAGGGAGACCAAAGACGAAACCGAACGCTCCGACCTTGCGCCGGAGAGCGAAAGCAGCGAGCTTGCAGACCCGAAAACGGATGGCAGCTTCGAGCCTTTCACTGCGGTGGACAATGACGAGTGCAGCATTCGCATCACATCGCTGGAAAATGACAGCTTCTTTGGCTACTGTGTGAATGTGCAGTTGGAGAACAAATCCGAGAGCAAAACCTATATGTTCTCCCTCTCGAACGCCTCGATTGACGGCGTCGATTGCACGGCAACACTGGCTGAGGAAGTCACACCGGGAAAACAAGCCAACGACAAGATCTATTTTCTGGACAGCGATTTGACAGAAAACGGGCTGGCGGATTACACGGATCTGGAGCTGACCTTCCGCGTCTATGATACGGACGACTGGCTTGCCGAGGACGTAGCAAAGGAGACGGTGCACGTCTATCCTTACGGCGAGGCGAATGCAAGTCGCTTTGTCCGCGAAGCCAGAGAAACGGATTACGTTATTTTGGACAATGAATATGTGACGGCGATCGTGACTGGCTATGAAGAGGATGCCCTTTTTGGCTACACGGTCAAGCTGTTTCTGGTTAACAAGACAGACACGGTGGTCATGTTCTCCGTGGAGGACGCTTCCGTTAACGGCCTGATGCTCGACCCGTTTTATGCAAAAAGTGTTTCGGCAGGGAAGTGCGCCTTCAGCGAGATGGACTGGTATGACAGCGCTTTTGAGGAAAACGGAATTGAAACGGTGGAGAATATTGAGTTCACCTTCCGGGCATATAACTATGAAGACTGGCTTGCGGACGATTATGCAAACGAATCCATAACCCTTACGCCGTAACTCCATATCATGCAACCGCCCGGACAAAACCGCCCGGGCGGTTTTGTGCATAACTCTTGACGCTAGCGCCTGTGGAGCATTAATACTCATTTCAAATTAAAAAGTTTAATTTGAAATCCGTGTGCTTCGCACACTCGCATCGCGCTTTGCGCGCTGCGCCGTCTCATAAGTTCTTGACGCACCTTCGGTGCTATAAAAAGCTTTTTATCAAGAACTAGTATAAATCAAATAAATATAGAATTGCAAAAAGTCACGTTGACGTTTGCAAAAACCAAAATCCGGCCTGTGCTGTGAGCAACAGGCCGGATTTTGCCTTTTTTCCAATTATTCTGGATATGCGACGGTTAGAATATACTGTGAAGTGACGCGCTGCGTCAGACGAAGACCGGGGCAGGAAAGCCCTTCTGCGGAAGCAAGGCACAAAAAACGCATATCGGGACGGATCCCAGAGCCGCTTTGCTTCAGAACGGCTTCCTTGGCTGTCCAGAGTTGCAAAAACCGCTGGCTATTAAAGCTTCCCTGCGGAAAGACATACGCAAGCTCTGCCGGAGCACAGACCTTTTTGCAAAGCTCCGGCCGAACCGGCCGCAAAGCCTCCAAATCTATGCCTACGGGCGCCTCATGAACGGCACAGGCCGCAAAATCTCCGGAGTGGCTGAGGTTAAAATGGAGACAGTGCCCCAAAAGAACAGGCTTGCCGCTGGAGTCTAAGGTGAAGTGAAGTGCATTTCGGGGCACCTTGAGCCTTTGCCCCAGCATTTCCCGCGCCAGATGATCCGCGCATAGACTGCGCAGACGGTCATCTGCCCGGCGCAGACGCCGAAGTTGCTCCTGCTGCGCCGGATCCGCCTCGGAAAACCACAGACGCAGCTCGTCCTCACTCGCCGTGCGGATGTTAAGCACGTTACATTCCATTTACTCACTTCCTTCCCGGAAATATTATAGTTTCCGCGCTGCAAGCTGTCAAGCTTTTCTAAAAACGGGCTTCCAAACCGGCTCCTCGTTCGGTTAAAATGGTTGCGAATTCTACCCGGAGGTGAAGAAATGAAAGAGCATTTTTTAAAAGAAAGCATGATTGCAGACTTTCGGACGTATCTGGTCCTTGAGGAGAAAAGCACACATACCGTTGAAAAGTATCTGCGTGATGTGAGGACAGTGGGAAGGCTGAACGCAGCCATGGTAGCGACCAGAAAAGGCAGAAGCTGGAGGCTGCCCAGTTTTTCTGTCTCTGGTCGGGCTACGCACTCCTTTTTTGGTGTGGGTAGCGGCTTACTTGTCAGGGTGTCCGCTACCCGTTTTATTGCTCGTTCATGATGCGCTTCACGCTATCACGAAGTTCTTCCAGCGTTT
>CAZPRA010000019.1:0-16199 GCA_964588975.1 uncultured Oscillospiraceae bacterium
AAAACAGATATAATAGAACTGTCGTTGCAGAACGAATATTCCAAAACATTTCAGGAGGACAACTATGCCGCCGAAGCCGAAGTATACCAAAGAGGAAATCGTAGCCGCTGCGCTGAGGCTTGTTTCACGCAACGGGCTGGACGCGCTGACTGCCAAGTCGTTGGGCCATGCGCTGAACACTTCCGCAACACCGATCTTCACCGTTTTTAACTCCATGCAGGAGGTGCAGGACGAGGTTCGCATTGCCGCCACGCGGCGTTTCGAGGACTATGCGCACAGAGCCGGCTCTCATATGCCGGTGTTCAAGCAGGTTGGAATGCAGATGATCCTGTTTGCCAAGGAGGAGCCGCAGCTTTTCCGCCTGATTTTCATGTCCGGTAGCTGCGCCGTGACGCCGTTTGACGACCACTATGCCTATCTCGGCGGCGTGGCGGAGGAATGCCTAAGCGCAATTGAGGCCGATTACGGCCTGAGCCCGGAGGACGCCGAGACGCTCTTTGAGCACGTCTGGATCCACACCTACGGCATTGGCGCCCTGTGCGCAACCGGGATGTGCCGCTTCACGCAGGAGGAAATTTCGCAAATGCTGACGCAGGATTTCACGGCTATGATGATGCTGCTCAAAGCAGAAAAAGAATGACCGCGCGGGAAATTCGGGCGAAACTGTTCCAAAATCAGGACGAAGTCTATCGGGATTTTCAGGCAAAGCTTTTGCCGACTTTGGATAAGCAGACTGTCATCGGCGTCAGGACGCCACAGTTGCGCGCGCTTGCGAAAAAGCTCGAAAAAGAGCAGGGCTGCGCCGATTTTTTGCAGGATTTGCCGCACAGGTATTTTGAAGAAAACCAGCTTCACGCGTTTTTGATCTCCGAGATCAAAGCCTTTGACCCCTGCATGGCGGAGCTGGAGCGCTTTCTGCCCTTCGTGGACAATTGGGCGACCTGTGACCAAATGTCGCCTAACATATTCAAAAAGCACAGGCCGGAGCTTTTGGAACAGATCATGCTCTGGCTCTCGTCCGAAAAAACCTACACCTTACGCTTTGCCATTGGGATGCTGATGCAGCATTTTCTGGACGAGGATTTCGATTTGGCATATCCGAGGATGGTTTCGGAAATCCGTTCGGAAGAATATTATGTAAACATGATGATCGCCTGGTATTTTGCAACGGCGCTGGCCAAACAATACGCGTCCGTTCTCACGTTTCTGGAAAATCAATGTCTCGAACGCTGGACACACAACAAGGCAATCCAAAAGGCGTTGGAAAGCTACCGGATTTCGGACGAGCAGAAGCAATACCTGCGGACGCTGAAAATCAGGCGATAAGCAGCGCCATTTTGACCTCCGTCAGCAAAAGCGCAGGAAAAAGCACCGGGTACATTGTAAAGAAAGAAGGAAGGAATATGCTGATTGCACTGTTTGGAGATAGCTGCACGGGGAAATCCACGCTTGCAGCGCATTTGGCAAAATCGCTCTCCGCGGAAGTTTATAGCGGAAAGGACTATCTGAAGCTGGCAAAAAGCGAAAGCATGGCCGCCGCGCTTTTCAAAAAGAAGCTCTCCGGCACAGAGCCGGTGATTTATGTCATTTCCGAGCCGGAGCAGCTTGCGCTGCTGCCGGAAAACTGCGTCCGCGTGCTCGTGGCGGCAAGCCTTGAAACGGTGAAGGAGCGTTTTGCCGCGCGGATGCACGGGAATCTGCCCGCACCGGTCGCGGCCATGCTGGAGCGCAAATATGGACAGTTTGAAGCGCTGCCGCACGATCTGCGCGTTGACACCGATTGCACCCCGCCGGAGAAAGCCGCAGCGCAAATCCTGCTGCTTGCCGCACCGCACGAAACGGCGAAATGAATATTGACTTCGTTGCATGAAATGAGTATAATATGGTTAGAATATTACTACCGAGACGTTTTCAAGGAGGTGCCTATATGAATATTCGCCCGTCAGCAGCAATCCGCCAGAACTACAATGAGATTGCAGATATGTGCCGAAAAACAGCCGAGCCGATATTCCTTACAAAAAACGGCGAGGGTGATTTGGTTGTGATGGATATTGAAACCTACAATCGTCGGGAAAAAATGCTGAAGCTGAGGGAAAAACTGCTCGCTGTCGAAGAAGACCGGCTGGCAGGAAAAAGTGGCTGCACGCTTGATGAGCTGGATGCTTACCTTGACGATGTAATCGAAGGGGCTTGAGCCTATGCCGGATAAAAAGTATAAAGTAATCATTTCCGACAGAGCAAAACGAATGTTGGGAACGCATATCCGTTTTATGGCGCAGGCTAATAAAGATGCCGCCAAAGCGAAAAAGAATGAGCTTATGGATGCAATGCGTTCTTTAGACCGTATGCCGCAGCGCTTTCCGTTTTTTGAAGAAGCGTATATACCGGCCAATAAATATCATAAGATGTTTGTTGCAAAGTGGTATCTCGTTCTTTACCAAATCAAAGATGATAAAGTTTATGTGGATGATATCCTTGACTGCCGCAAAGATTATAGTTGGCTTATCCTTTAATGCAAAGCCGCCTTGGTGAGATTTTTCACCAAGGCGGCTGTGTGTTTATTCTTCTTCGGACAGGAGTCCCTCGCTGACGCTGCGTTCCTCAACGGACTGCTCCATCATGGTCTGGGCGTATTCGTTGGCATAGTCAAAAATCATGTTCTCATAGTCGATATGGACATCGAAAGTTTCTTCGATTTTCCCAACGATTTGCCGGATGGGGTCGGACGCTTCTTCTTCGCTCTCCGCAACGGCGGAGTCCTCCAGAAGATACGGCTCAAACAGGTCGTTCACCAGCCCTTTGGCATAGTGAAAGGCCAGAAACAGCGCCGCACCGAGCACGGCCACCTTGATCCAGACCGTCCACCAATAGCGTTCCATATTCCACACATCCTTTCCTGATCTTTGACGCCGAAATAATGAAAAGGTTCCCTTTTATTTTGCGGCTCTGTCCTGCTCGATGAGCAGCTTCAGGGCTTCCACACCCACGCGGACGGCAGAGGAGGTATCCTCGCTCATGTTCTGGTCAAGGCCGGCGGCCTCACGCTCCTGGTTCCAAATCACGTGGAAGCAGGAACCGCAGCGGCAGCCAAGGGCATCGGCCACCACAAACAGGGCAGCGGACTCCATTTCGCTGGCCTTGACACCCAGACGCTTCCAAGCCTCCCATTTCTGGAGCAGCTCATAGGAGACGGGCATTTTGGCGGGGCTGTGCTGGCCATAGAAGGCATCCTTGCACTGGACAACGCCCACATGGGTGCGCTTGCCCATGGCCACAGACGCCTGCCGCAGAGCGATGGCCACATCCAGATTGGACACGGCGGGATACTCAATGGGGGCATACTCCATGGAGGTGTGCTCAAAACGGATGGCGCCGGTGGCAACCACGATGTCACCGGACTGGACGTTCAGGTCAATGCCGCCGCAGGTGCCCACGCGGATGAAGGTATCTGCGCCGATGTTGTGCAGTTCCTCCATGGCGATGGAGGCAGACGGGCCGCCAATGCCGGTGGAGCAAACGCTGACCTTTTCGCCCAAAAGGGTGCCGGTATAGATATTATACTCACGATTTTGTGCCACATGCACGGGGTTATCAAAGAGCTTTGCAATGGATTCGCAGCGACCGGGATCGCCGGGAAGGATGCAGTAACGACCCACATCTCCCTCTACGCAATGGATATGAAATTGTTTTTCAAGCTGTTGCATGGCAAACGACTCCTTTTTATAGTGTTACATTCTGAATTATAGCGCAAAACCGGGAAAACAGCAAACCATTTTCTGATTTTTCCAAATTCTTTGGCATTGTGAACGAAAAACAGCCGGTGAAATTGTACAAATCATCAGAACAGCGTGATCTGGCTGGTGTCCGGCAGAGAACCGAAGGCTCCCGCCAGCTTCAAATTTTCAATATGGGTCTTGGACACCTTGGGACAGGCGGCGGAGAATTCCTCGATGGAGATAAAGTGCTTGCCCTCTCTCCCTGCGCAAATGTCCCACGCAGCCGTTTCGCCCAAGCCGGACACAGAGACGAAGGGCGGCAACAGCTTTCCGTCCCGGATTTGGAATTTGGTGGCCTGAGACTCATAAAGATCCATCAGAGCAAATTCAAATCCCCGGAGGTAGAATTCATAGCAGACCTCAAGCGTCGTGAGCAGGTCATCGTCCTTGGCGGTGCGGTCAGGGTTTGCAGAAATGCTCTTGATATGCGCCTTGACCGTTTCCATGCCACGGGTCATCATGGCCGCGTCAAAGCTGTCTTTCTGGCTGCGGCGGTAAAAATAGGCGGCATAGAAAGCCAGCGGTTCATGCACCTTGAACCATGCAATGCGGAAAGCCATCATCACATAGGCCGCCGCGTGCGCCTTGGGGAACAGGTACTTGATTTTCTTGCACGAGCCGATGTACCAGTCGGGCACGCCCGCCTGAACCATTTCCTCCTCGGCGCCGTCAGGCAGACCTCTGCCTTTTCGCACGGACTCCATGATTTTAAAGGCACGCTTTTCCGGCATGCCGCATTTGATCAGATAAATCATGATATCGTCACGGCAGCCGATGGCCTGAGAGACGGAGGCGGTGCCGCTGACGATGAGGTCTTTGGCATTTCCCAGCCACACGTCCGTGCCGTGGGAGAAGCCGGACAGCCGGATAAGGGTGTCAAACTGCGTGGGTTTCGTGTCCATGAGCATACCACGGGTAAAGCCCGTGCCGAATTCCGGAATTCCCACAGAGCCAACTTCTCCCAAAATGGGGTCATTCTCATAGCCCAGAATTTTGCTGGAAGTGAAAATGGACATGGTGTCCCTGTCGTCCAGAGGGATTTTTTTTGCGTCCAGATGGGTGATGTCCTCCATCATGCGGATCATGGTGGGGTCATCGTGTCCCAGCATATCCAGCTTCAGAAGGTTTTCCTCCATGGAATGGTATTCAAAATGGGTGGTGATGATGTCGGTTTTCACATCATCGGCCGGGTGCTGCACCGGGCAGAAGTCCCATATTTCATTTTCCTGCGGGATGACCACAAGACCCCCGGGGTGCTGACCTGTGGTTCGGCGCACATCCACGCAGCCCATGGCCAGACGGTTTTCCTCCGCCCGGCTGACGGTCATGTCCCGTTCCGCCAGATATTTTTTCACATAGCCAAAGGCGGTCTTGTCCGCCACCGTGCCGATGGTGCCCGCGCGGAACACATGGCTTGCGCCGAACATCTCAATGCAGTAGGCATGGGCCTTGGACTGGTATTCCCCGGAGAAATTCAGGTCGATATCCGGCACCTTGTCGCCGCCGAATCCCAAAAAGGTCTCGAAGGGGATGTTAAAGCCGTCCTTTTCCAGCTCCGTGCCGCAGTTGGGGCATTTCGCATCGGGCAGGTCGGCGCCGCAGTTGCACTCGTCCGGCACGTCAAAGCTGCAATATTTGCACTTGGGGCAGCGATAGTGCGCCGGCAGGGAGTTGACTTCCGTGATGCCGGACATATAGGCCACCAGAGAGGAACCCACGGAACCACGGGAACCTACCAGATAGCCATTCTCCAGAGAATTCTGCACCAGCTTTTGGGCTGACATATAAATCACGTCATAATGGCAGGTGATGATATCGTGCAGCTCCGTCTCGACGCGGTCAACCACCAGCTTGGGCGGATTTTCTCCATAAAGCCGGTGCATTTTTCCATAGACCAGCGCCTTCAAATCCTCCACGGAATTTTCAATCTTCGGGGCAAAGAGCTTGTGAGGCACCGGCCGGAGCGTCTCGCACATATCAGCAATGCGGTTGGTGTTGGTCACCACCACCTCATATGCCTTTTCCGCGCCCAGATAGGAGAATTCCTCCAACATTTCGTCCGTGGTGCGGAAATAGAGGGGATTTTCCCGGTCGCAGTCGGAAAAGCCCTTGCTGGCCAGAAGAATTCGCCGGTAGATCTCGTCCTCCGGGTTGAGAAAGTGCACGTCACCCGTGGCGCACACGGGCTTGTCCAATTCCTCTCCCAGGCGGACAATGGTGCGGTTAAAGTCCCGGAGCTGTTCTTCGCTTTCCGCAAGGCCGTCTGCGAGCATAAAGCGATTGTTGCTCAGGGGTTGAATTTCCAGAAAATCATAAAAGGAGGCAAGGCGTTTCAGCTCCGCCCAGCTCTTGTGCGCCAGAACCGCCTGAAACAGTTCGCCGGCTTCACAGGCCGAGCCGATGATGAGTCCCTCGCGCAGACGCAGCAGCTCCGACTTGGGCATACGCGGATTGCGCTTGAAATACTTCAAATTGGCCAGAGAGACAAGCTGATACAGATTGCGCAGGCCCAACTGATTTTTGGCAAAAACCAGAATGTGCCGCGCCCGGCGATCCATCACCCGGCTTCCGGCGCGAAGTTGCGTCATTTCCCCGTTGATCTGCTGGATTTCCGTCAGGCCGCGCTCCTGAAGCATTTTGGCAAAGCGCAGGTAAAGATAGCCGCAGGTCAGGGCGTCGTCCGAAGCCCGATGGTGGTTAAATTCCGGCAGACCCAGAGCGTCCGCCACCAAGTTGAGCTTGTGTTTGGAAAGCTGCGGCATGAGGTTTTGCGCCAAAATCAGCGTGTCAATATAGGTGGGCGCAAATGGCAGGCCAAGCTTTTCCGTTGCCGCCGTCAAAAAGCCCACGTCAAAATCCGCATTGTGCGCCACCAGAGGACGGTCTGCACAGAATTTCAGGAATTCGGGAAGCGCCTGAGATATGTTCGGCGCGCCTTTGAGCATATCGTCCGTGATGCCGGTCAGCTCCGTATTTTTGGGGTCAAGCTTCCGCTTGGGGTCCACAAAGGTCTGGAAGCGGTCGACCACTTCACCGCCACGCAAAATCACGGCACCGATCTCCGTGATCACATCGGTGGTGGAGGAAAGTCCCGTCGTTTCCAAATCAAAGGCCACGAATTCCCCGTCAAGCGGCATATTGCCCTCGCCGTGGACGGCAATGCGGTCATCCACGTCATTGACATAGTAGCCCTCGCAGCCATAGAGGATTTTGATATTTGCTTTGCTTCCCGCTTTCATGGCGTCCGGGAAGGATGCCACACAGCCGTGGTCGGTGATGGCAATGGCCCGATGTCCCCACCGCGCCGCCGTTGCCACCGCATCGGCGGTTTTGGTCAGCGCGTCCATATTGGACATGGTGGTGTGCAAATGCAGCTCCACCCGCTTTTCGCCCTCCGGGGCCGTATCCTTTCGGCTGGGCGTCTCCATTTTCATGATGCCCAGAGGCCGCAAAACTAGCTCGCGGGAATAGTTGTCATAGTCGATCTTGCCCTGAATTCGCAGCCATTGGCCGGGTTTCTGAATACTGTCCGTAATGGGCTTTCCTGCGTCTCCCCGGAAAAAGTCGCTCACCCGGACGGAACCGGTATAGTCCGTCATGTCGAAGGACACCACCGTAGCCGCCCGCTTGTTGATCTCCCGATGGTCTACGGCAAAGACCTTGCCCTCCAAAATCACCCGCTCTCCCTGCCGCTCCATGGTAACTTCGGACATGGGAATGGCTGCGCCTTGGAAGGACTTTCCAAAAATGGCGGCTTTGGGCGTTTCCTGCCGTTTTTCTTCCGATTTCGGGGCAAAACTCACTTTCGGAAGCTCCTGCATGGCCGCCCGGCGAATTTCCTCCGTCCGGGCAAAGAGCGCCTCGCCTTCGGCCTCGGCACCGCTAAAAACGGTGATTTCCGGCTGCACCGAAAAGTGCTCGGAAAGATAATGCCGGGCGTGGTGCAGATGAGGCAGAAGGCTGTCCTTTCCGTTGGCGGCAAGGTGCACACGGCACTCCTTTTCGCCCAGCTCCCAGCGGCAGCCCGCCAGAATTGCCGCCGCCGGAGAATAGGCGGAAATGAGCACGCGGTTTAGTTCCTGCGGCTCCAAGTCCGCCAGCGCTGCAGGCGCAAAGCGGGCATGAAGGCGCACCTGACGCAGACCGTAAAGGCTTGCCAGCTCCGTTTGCGCCTGCTCAAGCGCGTGCGCCGGAATATATTGCGGCGAATGAAGCTCCAGCGCAATGGTCTTTTCCTGCACGTTCATTTCGCCATGGCAAACCGCCGCCTGCTCCAGAAAAGCACGCAGCGGTTCCGCCGGGCGGTATTCAAAAAACATTTCCAGAACGGGAATGGGATTTGCCATGGTCTTCTCCTATAGCTTGTCTATGTAACGCAACAGTGCCGGCAACAGCTCGTCATAGGGAAGCGTCTCTTTGCGCTCGCCCTTGACAAAAATCACGCCGCAGTCCAAACCTCCGGCAATGCCGATGTCGGCCTCCCGCGCCTCGCCGGGGCCGTTGACCACGCAGCCCATCACCGCCACGGTCAGTTCCTTTTGGCAGTCCTTCAAAGCTTCTTCCACCTGCTTGGCAAGGCCGATGAGATCAATTTTCGTCCGACCACAGGTGGGGCAGGAGATGAGATTGACGCCCTGCTTTCGCAGCCCGGCCGCCTTCAAAATGGCCTTGGCCGCCTCGACTTCCCGCACGGGGTCAGCCGTGAGGGATACCCGCATGGTGTCTCCCACTCCAAGGCACAGAAGGCCACCAATGCCCATGGCGGATTTCACGGTGCCCATATATTCCGTGCCCGTCTCCGTCACGCCAACATGGAGGGGATAGTCGCTCTTTTCGTGCATTTGCAGATACGCCTGCATCATCAAAGGCACATTGCTGGATTTCATGGACACGCAGATGTCGGTAAAGCCGTATTTTTCCAAAATGGCAATGTGGGAAAAGGCGCTCTCCACCAGCGCTTCCGGGGTCGGATGGCCGTATTTTTCCAGAAGGCTCTTTTCCAGACTGCCGCCGTTGACGCCGATGCGGATGGGAATATGGTGCGCCTTGCAGCAGTCCACCACGGCGCGAACCTTATCCTCCGAGCCGATGTTGCCGGGGTTGATGCGGATTTTTGCCGCGCCGCCTTCCGCAGCGGCAATGGCAAGGCGATGGTCAAAATGAATGTCCGCCACCAGAGGCAGCGGGGAGCGGGCCGCAATGCGCCGAAAACCCTCTGCCGCCTCCATATCCAGAACGGCCAGACGCGCAATCTGGCAGCCCGCCGCTTTCAGGGCGCGAAGCTGCTCCAAACTGCCCTCCACATCCGTGGTGGCTGTGTTGAGCATGGATTGAATGGAGACCGGAGCGCCGCCGCCGATTTTCACGTCTCCAACGCAGATTTGTCTTGTCATGCTAACCTCCGAACAAATGCCAGATATCCTTAAAGGTGATGAGGGCAATGAATACGAGAAGCAAAATCATAAAGGCGCCGTGGATATACGCCTCATATTTGGGGTTGAGCTTACGCCGCAGGAGCTTTTCCAGCGCGGCAGTGATGAGCAGCGCCACGGCACGGCCGCCGTCCAGCGCCGGAATGGGCAGCAGATTCATCACGGCCAAATTCACCGCGATAAAGGCAAAGAGGTAAAACACATTGGCAATGCCAAGGCTGACTTCCTCTGCCTGAACCCCCTGCTCCACCACCGTTTCGATGATCATCACCGGGCCGCCTGCGTCCTCGATTCCCGCTCTGCCGGTAAACAAGTCCTGCAAGCCCAGTCGCACCAGACGCACAAAGTCTACGGTGTTGTTCCAACTGTAGCTGAGGGTGCCCAAAAAGGTTTTTTCCTCATAGGGAATGGAAAAGCCGTATCTGGCAATTCCGTTTTCGTCAATAAAGTCTCTGCGGATCTCCACCTGCTCCAGCTTCACCTTTTCTCCGTCCCGGATGACGGTCACGTCGTGAAACCCGTCCGTGTCCCGATCCAGAAGCATGGTGATGTCGCTGTGGATATACACCCGCTCGCCGTCGATTGCATAGAAGGTATCCCCCACCTGAAGGGTCTGGGCAAAGGGTCTGCTTTCCTCAATATAGGAGATCTCTCTGCCGGGAAGCATGGTGAAGGGACTGGTGAAGCACACCAGCAGAAGCATCATCACAAATCCCGCCAGAAAATTCGTCAGGGAACCGGCCAGAAGGATGATCAAACGCTGGTAGACCTTGGCATTGCCAAAGGCGCGGGGGTTGTCGCTTTCCCCGTCCTCCCCTTCCATGGCGCAGTAGCCGCCAATGGGGATGCAGCGCAGGGCATAGAGGGTCTCTCCCTTCTGCTTTTTCCAGATGGCCGGCCCCATAAACAGGGAGAATTCATTCACCTGCACACCAAAGAGCTTGGCGGTGAGAAAATGGCCCAGCTCATGGACGAAAATCAACACGCTGAACAGCAAAATGGCCAGAACGATATAAAAAACGACCAATGCACACACCTCACAGGCTTTGGCAAACCGTCTCCCGGGCGGCGCGGTCTGCCTCTAAAATTTCAGAAAGGTCAGGGTTCTGAATGAACGGCGCTTCGTCCAGCGCTTTGCGCACCAGACGGTAGATGTCGTAAAAACCGATTTCATCCCGGAGATACCGGGCAACGGCAGCCTCGTTTGCGCCATTGAGCACACAGCAGGCCGTTCCCCCACGCTCAGCCGCCTCTTTTGCAAGGCTCAGGCAGGGAAATGCCGTCTCATCCGGCTTCTGGAAGGTCAGCGCTCCGCAGGTCAGCAAATCTAGGGGCTCTGCCGGGTTTTCGCCCCGGTGGGGATAGGTCAACGCCAGACGGATGGGCACCCGCATATCCGGCGTACCCAACTGCGCCATCACAGCTCCGTCCCGGAACTCCACCAGAGAATGGACAATGCTCTGCCGGTGGATGACCACGTCCACCTGAGAAAGGGGCAGAGAATAAAGGCGCATGGCCTCAATGACCTCCAGCCCCTTATTCATCAAAGTAGCACAGTCGATGGTGATTTTTTCGCCCATTTTCCAATTGGGATGCCGCAGAGCGTCTGCCCGGGTCACGCTTTTCAGTTCTTCGGGGGTCTTTCCGAAAAAGGGGCCTCCAGAGCAGGTCAAAATCAGGCGGCGGATCTCCGCCGGGGACTGACAGCCCATCAGACATTGGAAAATGGCAGAGTGCTCCGAGTCCACGGGAATGATTTCGGCTCCATATTCCCGCGCCTGCGCCATCACCAGTTCTCCGGCGCAGACCAGCGTTTCCTTGTTGGCCAGCGCAATGCGCTTTTTCTTCCGGATGGCGGCCAGCGTGGGTTGCAGACCCACCATGCCCACCACGGCGGTGAGAACGGTGTCGGCCTGTTCCTCCTGTGCCGCTGCGATAAGCCCCTCCATGCCCCAGCGCACGCGAATGGGCAGGTCGCTCAGGGCGGCTTTCAGTTCTTCCGCCGCCTGAGGCGTGGCCATGACCGCCAATTTGGGACGAAACTGGCGGCACTGCTGCACCATGCGGGGCACATTGCTTCCGGCCGTGAGCGCCGTTACCCGGATCTCCGGCATTTGCTCGACGACCTCAAGGGTCTGGCGGCCAATGGAGCCGGTGCTGCCCAGAACAGAGAGATATTTCGTCATTTCCGCACGCTCCTATCGCACCGCAAAGGGGATGAGCAAAATCAGAATTTCCGCCACGGGCGCACAGATCATGGTGCTGTCAAAGCGATCCAGAACGCCGCCGTGACCGGGGAACAGATTGCCATAGTCCTTGATGCCCACCTGCCGCTTGACCACGGAAAAGGTAAGGTCTCCCAGCATGGAGCCAAGAGCACCCACAACACCATAGATGGCGGCGTAGAGATAGTTCACCTGCGCAAAACCAAAGCACTTGTTCAAAATCAGTGTATACAAAAGCATACCCAGAATATTCACAATCACGCCGCCCACGGCGCCTTCCACGGTTTTTTTTGGGCTGACCACAGGCGCCAGCTTGTGCTTTCCCCAAGCTCTGCCCACGAAATAGGCACCGCTGTCGGCAATCATGGAGATGAGGAAAGCCACGAGGATATAGAATTTTCCATCCTCCATGCCGCGCAGACGCACCAGCGCACCGATGAAGAAGGGATAGATCATGCCAATAAAGATGGCAACGCACAAAGAAGAAAAGGGAAGCTTGCTGTGCGCCGCCAACAGCTCGCAGAACAGGGCGCAGCCATAGAGGAACACGCTTAGAAGGAGCCACAGCCACAGACCGTTGTCTGAAAGAACGCCGCAGGCGCGGCACCACGACCACATCACCGTGCTAGCCGCCATAAGCGCGGTGTAGGTCACGATGCGCTTATGCTTCAAAATTCCCGTGCGCCAGAGCATTTCATAGGCGGCGATCATGCACGCCAGGGCAAACACAATGGCCGTTGCCACAGGGGGAAGCAGCAAAACCACCACCAGAAGCAGTGGAATGGCCACGGCTGCCGTTAGAATTCGAACCAGCATTTTTATTTTGCACCTCCAAAGCGGCGATTGCGCCGGTTATAGGCGTCAATTGCCCGATCCAGCTCCTTCGGGCCGAATTCCGGCCAGAGGACATCGGTGAAATAGTATTCCGCATAGGCCGACTGCCACAGAAGGAAATTCGATGTGCGCAACTCGCCCCCGGGACGGATCACCAGCTCGGGATCCGGCACGTCCGCAGAATACATCAGCCCGGAAAGCTGTGCCTCTGTCAGGTCGTTGGGCGCACATTTTCCGTCCGCGCAGTCCTGCGCAAAGCGCTGCGCCGCACGGACGATCTCAGCCCGGCCGCCATAGTTCAGGCAGAAATTCACCTGCACCCCGGCATACTTCTCCGAACGCTCCACGGCAATGCGGGCTTCCTCCTGAAGCTCCGGCGAAAGCCGGCTGAGATCACCGAAAAAGCAGAAGCGCACGCGGTTTTTGTCCATATCGCGGATGATCTCCCGGAGATACTTCTCCAAAAGCTCCATAATGGCGTCCACTTCCTGCGCAGAGCGCTTCCAGTTCTCCGTGGAGAAGACATAGACCGTCAGATATTTCAGGCCGATGGACTTGGCGTAGTTCGCGATGGTTCGGAAAGCCTCCGCACCGACACGGTGCCCGGCCTGACGAGGAAGCCCCCGTTTTTTCGCCCAGCGGCCGTTGCCGTCCATGACGATGGCAATGTGCGTGGGGATATTGCGCTCCTGCGGGGTTTTTTGTTTTCGAAACAGCATAATGTTCTCCTTGGGTCAGAGATAGGAACCAGCTTGTCAAAAAAGCCCGGGGGCTTTCTTGACAAGCTGTGACGCGTCTTATTACAGCTCCATCAGTTCCTTTTCCTTGACTGCACAGGCGTCATCCACCTTCTTGATGTATTTGTCGGTGAGCTCCTGCAAATCCTTTTCCGCCTTTTTCTGGTCGTCCTCGGTGATTTCCGAGTTCTTCTTCAGCTTTTTGATATAGTCCATGGCGTCGCGGCGGATGTTGCGCACGGCAACCTTGCCGTCCTCGCCGTATTTCTTCACCTGCTTGACCAGCTCCCGGCGGCGTTCCTCCGTCAGCTGGGGGAAGACCAGACGGATCACACGGCCGTCATTCTGGGGGTTGATGCCCAGCTCAGAGGTCTGGATGGCCTTTTCCACCTTCTTGAGCAGACTGCCGTCCCAGGGCTGGATGACCAGCGTTCTGGCATCGGGAGAGGAAATGGTGCCCACCTGACCGATGGGAGTGTCCACTCCATAATACTCCACGCTGATGCGATCCAGAACGCGGGGATTGGCTCTGCCCGCTCGGATGGCACCGAAGTCCTCCTGAAGAATTTCAAGAGTCTTTTCCATTTTTCTCGTGAATTCCTTGAAATCAACTGACATTTTACTTGTCCTCCTTTACGATTGTGCCGATTTTTTCGCCCATTACCACCCGCAGGATATTTTCCGGATCCTTCAGCGCAAAGAGAATAATGGGAATATGGTTGTCCATGGAAAGAGAGGTGGCGGTGGAGTCCATGACCATCAGGTGCTTACTGAGCACCTCGTCATAGGTGATCTCGTCGAATTTGACCGCCTCGGGATTTTTCACCGGGTCATCGGAATAGACGCCGTCGACATTTTTGGCAAGAAGAATGGCGTCTGCGTTGATCTCTGCCGCGCGGAGCACCGCACCGGTGTCCGTGGAGAAGAAGGGATTGCCCGTGCCGCAGCCAAAAATGACCACGCGGCCTTTTTCCAGATGGCGAATGGCCTTGCCGCGGATGTAGGGCTCGGCAATGCGGCTCATCTCAATGGCCGTCTGCACCCGTACCTCAACGCCGCGCTGCTCTAAGCTGTCTGCCAGCGCCAGCGCATTGATGACCGTGGCCAGCATACCCATATGGTCAGCACGCGTGCGCTCCATGCGGTCGCCACCGTCTTTGATGCCGCGCCAGAAATTGCCGCCGCCGACGACAATGCCGACCTGCACGCCCTGCTCCACACAGCGCTTGACCACATCGCACACACTGCCAATCACATCAAAGTTCAGACCGCGATGGGCATCACCGGCCAATGCTTCTCCGCTGATTTTCAGAAGCACCCGGCGGTATTTCGGTTCGCTCATATCAAATCACTCCCTTGTATGTGTTCTTTCCTTTATTCTATAATAATTCCGGCCAATTGGCAACCAAAATTTCATATTTCACAGAATGTTTTCATTTTTTTCTCAAAGCGCTTCAATTGTTCTTGCAAATCCGGGAGAAATGCTATAAAATAAATGGGAATTTTTATATGACAGAGGGACTCACTATGGAAGAAGAACGCAAAACCCCTGAAATCAAGAATTTTATCGAAGCTTTCGTGGAGGAAGATATTGCGCAGGGCGGTCAGTTTGAGGGCATGACCGTCCACACCCGTTTCCCGCCGGAGCCCAACGGCTACCTGCACATTGGCCACTGCAAGGCACTGTGCATCGACTTCGGCACGGCGGAGAAGTTCGGCGGCATCTGCAACCTGCGCATGGACGACACCAACCCCACCAAAGAGGACGTCGAGTACGTCGAAGCCATCAAGGAGGACATCCACTGGCTGGGCTTTGACTGGGACGACCGTTTCTTCTACGCTTCGCAGTATTTTGACAAAATGTATGAGTGCGCCGAAGACCTCATCAAAAAGGGACTGGCCTACGTTTGCGAGCTTACGCCAGAACAGATGCGCGAATACCGCGGCGATTTGACCACTCCGGCCAGAAGCCCCTACCGTGACCGCCCGGTGGAGGAATCGCTTGACCTGTTCCGCCGGATGAAGGCCGGTGAATTCCCCAACGGCGCCATGACGTTGCGCGCAAAAATCGACCTTGCCAGCGGCAACTTCAATATGCGCGACCCTGCCATCTACCGCATCAACCACATGACCCACCACGCCACGGGTGACAAATGGTGCATTTATCCGATGTACGATTTTGCGCACCCCATCGAAGACGCCATGGAGTGCATTACTCACTCTTTGTGCTCTTTGGAATTTGAGGCACACCGTCCGCTTTATAACTGGGTGGTGGAGCACTGCGATCTGCCCAGCAAGCCCCGCCAGATCGAATTTGCCCGCCTTGGCATCAACCACACGGTCATGTCCAAGCGCAAGCTGCGCCTTCTGGTGGAAGAAGGCCGCGTCAGCGGTTGGGACGACCCGCGTATGCCCACGCTCTGCGGTCTGCGCCGCCGGGGTTACACGCCCAAGTCCATCCGCAATTTCTGCGAGCGCATTGGCGTGGCCAAGGCCGCTTCCACCGTCGAGTACGCCTTTTTGGAGCACTGCCTGCGGGAAGACCTGAACGAAACCGCCCTGCGCACCATGGCAGTCCTGCGCCCCTTGAAGCTCACCGTGACCAACTATCCGGAAGGTCAAAGGGAAGTTTTCTCCGTGGAAAATCATCCCAATCACCCCGAAATGGGCACCCGGGAAATCACCTTCAGCCGGGATTTGTGGATTGAGGCGGACGATTTCATGGAAGAAAAGGTCGGCAAATTCTTCCGCCTGTTCCCCGGAAACGAAGTCCGTCTGAAGGGCGCCTATGTGGTCAAGTGCACCGGCTGCGTGAAGGACGAAGCCGGAAACGTGACCGAAGTTCTGTGCGAATATGACCCCGAATCGCGCGGCGGCGACCCTGCCGACGGCCGGAAAATCAAGTCCACCATCCATTGGGTGGACGCCGAAACCGCGCTGGACGCAGAAGTCCGCCTCTATTCCAACCTGTTCACAGACCCCGATCCCGATGCGGCGGACAAAAATTTCCTGGACTGCCTGAACCCCGACTCTCTGGAAGTCCTCAAGGGCTGCAAGGTCGAAGCCGGTTTGCAATCTCAGGCCGCTTCCTCCTATCAGTTCATGCGTCTTGGCTATTTCTGCCGGGACAGCAAGGACTCCACGCCGGAACACTTGGTCTTTAACCGCTCCGTCAGCCTGAAGGACAGCTTCAAG
>CAZPRA010000020.1:0-15960 GCA_964588975.1 uncultured Oscillospiraceae bacterium
CGGAGGGAAGAAAAGTGTGAAAGGAAACCGTCAGGGTGTCCTTTCACGTTCAATCGCCCGCCCGCAGGCGACAAAATTGCAAAATATCACACTACAAAATCTATTTTGCAATTTTGAAAGCAGCTTGTCAAAAAGACTTTTTTGACAAGCTGAGCGCCCGTGGTCAAAACCACGGGCGCTTATATTCTGCTAAAAAACACAGGCAGGTCAGGACAGATTCAGGTCGTCCAGGGCGTCTTCCACTTCGTCAAGCAGGTCTTCCAGCTCGTCCTCGTCCAGTTCCAGAAGGCTGACGGATTTCTTCGGCTTTTCTACCGTTGCCTTGGGAGAAATCTCTACGGAAACGTCCATGCTGTAGGCATAGCTGAACCAGTCAGAGTCATATTCATACTCATACTGATAACGAACCTGGCAGCCCTTGTCTTCGGCGCCATATTCCAGTGCGAACAGTTCTTCGCCATCTGCCTCAAAGCTCAGTTCGCCAGCGGAGTCGTCGCACACAACGATGAATTCCTCGCCGCCTGCGTCGGCGGTCAGCTCAAAGCCGTCACGATCCGTCTCAATGGTGATCTCGGCAGCAAGTTCCTCGTCGACATAGATCGCAATGTCTTCCCAGATGTTGTCCTTGCCGTCCAGCACGAGGGTAACGCTTGAATCTTCACCGTCCGCTTCGGCCACGATGTGCAGTGCCTTGACGCAGCCGCCGTCGATTCCTACATAGACTTCAAGCTCCACATCCTCAAGGATCTCCGTGATCTCATCTAGCTCCAGTTCCTCCAGAATGTCGTCCAGATATTCTTCGATGCCGTCACCCAGCAGACTCTTGAAATAGAACTCGTAATAAGGCTCCACCACGTCCGCCAGAGCGCCCGTGTCCACGGTAATGCAATAAACCTTCAGATCTCTGTCGGCCTCCGGAATTCTCTTGCCGGACTTTTCGAATGTTACGCTGTTTTCCAGCGCCTTTGCCGTCTTGCTGTCGTATTTCTTGAACGCGTCCCAGCTCAGGTCTGCAAAGAGGTTGACGTCCAGATTTTCCAGAATTTCCTCCGCGTCATCGTCCATCTCATCCAGAAGCAGGTCGCCCAGATCGGAGTCCATCAGCTTTTGCCCCAGTTTTTTCAAAGGAAGGCTGTAGCTGTCGTCCAGAACATCCGGCAGGGAGATGCACAGCTCGTCTTTGTCGGCATAAAGAGAGATCGCGGCTTCCTGACGCTCGGTCGTGTTGTAATACGTGTCGGTAGAGACTTCGCTCACCTCGTAATAAAGTCCCAGTTCCTTGTCCGTTCTGCCGCCCTGCATGGTAATGCTGTTGGAATAGGTTTCGTCGCCATAGAGCATTTCCAGCTCATAATCCACCGAAAGACCAAACTCGCCGGTTTCGGCAATGCCTTCCAGATGTTCCAGAAAGGCAGAGAAATTCTCGCTGCTTTCAAAGAGCTTTTCCAGCTCGCTGCCGCTTTTCCCAAACGCACGCAAAACGGTCGCCTTTGGAGAGCTCAGCGAACAGACGATGAGCACCGCTGCCGCCAGCAGAACGACGCCGACCGCGCCGAGAATGATGGCAAGGGGCTTCTTCGATTTGGGTGCTTTGGGCGCTTCGGGTTCCTCCGGGGCAAAGTGCGCAGTCTGCTGCGCGGGGAATTCATCCTCGCTGAGCAGAACCGTTTCCTCTGCATACATTGGCTCCTCATAGGGTGCCGGCTCGACGTATACGGGCTGCGGCTCCGGCTGGGCGAAGGATTCGCCGCAGTTGGTGCAGAAGCGGCTGCCGTCGGGCATTTGTTTTCCGCATTTTGGACAGAACATGGTGCTAGCCTCTCTTTCTTTTTTATTTAAACTGTATTATTCCCTTTCCCAATTGTGCCAGACGTTCTGGACGTCGTCATCGTCCTCGAAGGCGTCGATCATTTTTTCCATCATTTTGATGTCTTCTTCGTTGTCCAGCGTCTTATATTCTCCGGGAACCATTTCGATCTGCGCAGAGGCAAAGCTGTAGCCCTTCTGCGTCAGAGCATCGGCCACGGCGTTGAAGTCGTCGGGCTCGGTGAAGATGGTGAAGCAACCTTCTTCCGGCTGGAAATCGTCAGCACCGGCATCCATGGCGTCCATCATCACGGCGTCTTCTTCATAGTCCTCGTCCTCATTGTCGATGACCAGAACGCCCTTCTTGGCAAAATTCCAGCTCACACAGCCGGATGCGCCCAGCTTGCCGCCGAATTTGTCGAAATGGTGGCGAACGTTACCGGCGGTGCGGTTGCGGCTGTCGGTCATCGTTTCGACGATCACGGCAATTCCGTTCGGGCCATAGCCCTCATAGGTGATAGATTCGAAAGCGTCTCCGGAGCCGGCATTCGCGGCCTTGTCCAGCACGCGCTTGATATTGTCATTGGGCATATTGGCGGCTTTGGCCTTGGTGATCACCGTAGCCAGCCGGGAGTTATAGGCAGGATCCGTTGCGCCGCCGCCTTCCTTCACCGCGACCATCATTTCTCTGGCGATTTTGGTGAAAACGGCAGCACGCTTGGCGTCCTGTGCGCCCTTGGTTTTTTGAATGTTATTCCACTTGGAATGACCTGACATGGTAAAACTTCCCTTCTGATGTATAGTTCCGAATGTATTTTAACATATTTCCCCGCCGATTACAAGAATTTTATGCAATCGCGGTGCTTTTTCGACAAAATAACCTCGACTTCAGGGAAAGCGGCCTGCAATTTTTCCGCCAGAAGGCTGCAAACGGGGTTTTCCGTCTGGAAATGTCCCGCGTCGACGAGCATCAGACCCAAGTCGGCTGCGTCGGCAAAGGCGTTGTATTTGCAGTCGGCGGTGACGAAGGCGTCGTAGCCCAGCTCAGCCACCCGCTTCAGGCTGTCGGAGCAGCTTCCGCCGCCGACGGCCACATAGCGGACGGCCTTTCCGTTTCCGGCATAGCGAAGGTGTTCGCAGTGCAGGGCGGATTTGACCCTCTGCAAAAATTCCGCCTCCGGCTGCGGCGCGATCTTGCCACCACGCAAAAGGCCGTATTGCCGCCCTGATTCGTCCGTGCCGACGGGGTCGATGACCGAAACGTCGGTCAGTCCAAGCGCTGCGGCAAGGCAGTCATTCACGCCGCCCGGTGCGCAGTCCAGATTGGTATGGGCATTAACAGCGGAAATGCCGTTCTCTGCCAGAAACAGAAGCGTCTGACCCTGTGCGCTCTCGTCATTCACCTTTTCCAGCTTCCAAAAGGCCGGATGGTGGGTCACAAGAAGCTGGCAGTTTTCCTCCTTAGCCTCCTTCGCCACGGCCAGAAAGGGATCCAGCGCCACGAGCAGCCGCCTGACCTCACGGTCACTCCGGCCGCACAGAAGCCCCACATGATCCCAGTCCATAGCCATATATTCCGGCGCAAGAGAGCGAATGAATTCATAAATTTCTTTTACCCTTGGCATTTGATTTCCTCCTCCATGGCGCTGATTTGGGCAAGCGCCTGCGTGTAATAGTCCAGTCCTCTGCCCTGCGGGTCACGGCTTTGGGAAAGCCCCTGCACCGTCACCGTCAGGCTCCGGCGCACGCGGGCAAGATAGGCAGGAAGCAGCTCATCTCCGCTGCGCAGCAGTGCCTTTGAGCAGTATTCCTCTCCGGGCGTTAGGCGCGTTTGCGCCCGACCGAAGCGGCACAGCAAAATGTGGTAGAGAAATCCGTTTTCCTCCACAAGTGTCTCCTTTGAGATGCCGAAGCCCAGCTCCCACAGCCTGCGCCGCAGAAGGTTTGCGGAGGATTGCGGCTGAAGGATCAGGCGGTATCGCGGATCTTTCAGCCATGCTGCCGCAGCGAGAATATTGGCAATCAGTTCGCCGCCCATACCCGCACAGACCACGGTGTCCACCTGCGAAGGGTCGACCGCCGCCAGACCGTCCGCGCGGGAAAAGCGGATTTTTTCTGCCACGCCAAAGCGCTTTGCATTTTCCATTGCCCGGCGGAGCGGCTGCTCGCGCAGATCGCAGGCGTGGACAAAAGCCGCCTTTCCGCTCAGCAAAAGCTCTATGCTCAAATAGCCGTGGTCGCAGCCGATGTCTGCCACACAGGCGCCCTGCTCCACCAGCTCGGCGCAGCGGTTCAGCCTGCGGGACACCGGCAGTTTGCGTTCGTTCATCGCTTTTCCCCTTCCAGAAACGGCGCGCTCACGCAAAAAGCGGCTCTGCCAGAGCTTTCCAGACGCAGGGGATCTCCCGCAGGAACATATTCACCAGCTCCAGCCGGTGCTGCGTTTGCGCCGGACAGCCCAGCATTTCCACGCCCTCCTGCCGACAATAGATCATCGCACGGCCAAGATGATACTCGTTGGAAATCACCGCAACGCATTGCGGACGGGTGCCGGTCTGTGTCTCGAGCAGTTCCAGAGAAAAGCGGATGTTTTCCTGCGTGTTTTCTGCCTGCTCCTCCAGAAGCAGTCTTGACGGTTCTATGCCGCGCTGCGTGAGCCAGAGGTACATACACTGCGCTTCGCTGAGCGTTTCATTTCTGCCCTGACCGCCCGTGAGCACGGCGACGGAATCAGGATATTCCTCCAGATAGTCCAGCGCCGTCTCAAGCCGTTCGCGCAGCGGTCGGCTTGGCGTTTCGCCGTTGACACCGGCGCCCAGAACGATAACGCAGTCACATCCCGGCGTGTCGGCGCCGCGGGTCTGAAGGGCGATCCAGATCCCCGTTGGAACGGCGGCCAAAAGCGCAATGCACAACAGCACGGACAGTACCTTCCGCGCAACACGGACAAATTTTGGAACCAGCGGCAAAAGGGTGTGCAAAAGTGCAAAAAACAGCAAAAGCACGCCCACGCCAAGGAAGATCGCACCGGTAAAGGAAAAGCCCGGAACGAGGAAAAAAATCACGCCGCCGGTGAACAAAAAACAGAATGATGTAATATAACGTCTCATAATTGCAAATATCCCTTCAAAAGCAGGAGGGTGTTTTTCACGCCGTCTTTGTGGCTGCGCTCATAGCCGTGGGAGGCATAGACACCCGGGCCGATGAGACCGTGGCGCAGGTCGCTTCCCGCAGACAAGGTGGCCTCCACATCGGAGCCATAGTGGGGATAGATATCCACGGCATAGTCCGCGTTTTCCTTTTTGGCGGCGGCCAGAAGCTTCTGCACCACGGCATAGGAATAAGGCCCGCCGGAGTCCTTGGCGCAGATGGACACCTGCCGCTCCGTGCAGCTCAGGCCGTCACCCACACAGCCCATGTCCACGGAAATGGCTTCCGTTACCCCCTGAGGCACCGATGCGGCACCGCCGTGACCCACTTCCTCATAAACGGTGATGTGGAGCCAGACGCGGCGGAAAGGAGTCAGCTCCTTGTCCTTGAGGTACTTTGCCAGACCCATGAGAATTCCCACGGAGAGCTTGTCGTCCAGAAAACGGCTTTTGATATAGCCGGAGGCCGTCACCCGGGTGCGGGGTTCAAAGCAGACGAAATCTCCTACGGAAATTCCCAGCTTTTTCACGTCTTCCCCATTTTTCACGTCTTCGTCCAGCACCACCTCCATCACGTCAAAGCTCCGGCTGGTGGTGTTATAGCTGCCGTTGACGTGGAGCGACGCGTTGCAAAGCTGCATGGTGCCTTCAAAGCTGCCGTCAAATTTCGTCACAATGCGGCAATTTTCTCCCTCCACATTGTTGGCGTTCAGGCCGCCAACGTTCACAATGCGCAGCCGTCCGTTTCCCTTGATCTCTGCCACCATGCCTCCCAGCGTGTCGGCATGGGCTTCCAGAAGCAGGGCGTCTTCTGCGTTCTCGCCGCCAAGGTCAACGAGGATGCCGCCCTTGTTGGTGTGCTGGCAGGCATAGCCCATGGCGGAAAACTGCTCCAGAAGGTATTCCTCTGCCGCATGGGTGTAGCCCGTAGGAGAGTCGATGGACAGGAGTTTTGCAGCCTGCTCCACTGCATAGTTTGCATAATCTGTCATTTTTCAAATTCCTTTCACATATTTTTGGAATTGGGGCAGCATACCCACGCGATTGGGAACGTGCGGCGGAAGCTGCAAAATGTCGTGGCCGGGGAAATAGTTGCCCTCGATAAGCTGAGGCCCTTCGGGGCTGACGGCAATGTCCCAGCCCACATAGCCCAGCTCCGGCACCACGGCGGTAGCCTCCAGACACATTTGCAAAGATTCCTTCCAGAAGGGCAATTCATAGCCCACAAAGGCCGTCCCGGTCATGGGATGGCGCTCATAATAGACATGATCCTTGTCATAGGCCACATACTGGATTTTTCCCGTCTCCAAATCAATGGGCGCCGTCATGCCTCCGGCATTCAGGTTGTCCACAAAGCGGCCGCCGTTGCCGACGCGCAGGAAAGCATAGATCACATGACCCTCCCCTTCTGTGCGGACGGTGACGATTCGATAGGTGTTCACAGAGCAGGGATAGATGGCAGACAGAGCCGGGTGCTGGGAGATGACCTCCTCCAAAAGCCCGGCATTGCTCTGGCAGAGATGGTCGAACATGGCCTGAAGGCTGGAAAAATCCTCCCGCTTCACAAGGGCAACGCCTCTGCCGCAGGCGTCTGCCAGAGGCTTGGCCACCACATGGGGGTGCTTCTCCACAAAGGCGCAGAAACGGTCAAAGTCCTTCTGGCGAAAATCCAGCCAGTCCCGCCGGAGAAAATCCCCATAGAGGATGTTGAATTCCGCCTTGTTGTCGATTTTGTAATAGGATGCGGGGTCATTAAGAAGCTGCACCAGACGGTTGTTGATCCCGCGGGTCACATAAGTTGCCCGCTGCGCATCCGTCAAGAGATAAAATTCGCACAGTTCATAGTCCTTATAGCCCGCGCCATAGCGGGTGCCGCATTTCACCATGTCAAAAAACAGCCACAGGCGGCTCTTGCCGGTTTTCCGGTGGAGCCTGTTCACCGTGGAGAGCATTTGGCTATAGTTCAGATGGCAAAGCCGCTGGAGCAGATATTTGAGTTTTTTCATAAATAATTTGCCCTTTCCATTTCCCTTTGCAGAAAGACTGACTGTGACTCATTATAGCACAGCCAAGTGCAAAATGTACAGAGGATGTGACGGAAAAACCGCCGGTGACACTTTTTTGCTACGGCTGCCAGCTTTTGCAGTATGGACGCAGTGGGCAGACCGGGCATTTGGGGCTGCGGGCGGTGCAGACCTCCCGGCCGAAGAGCACGATCCGGTGGCAGAAATCCGAGCTTTCCTCCGGCGGAAGCAGCGCACGAAGCTGCTGCTCCACGCGTTCCGGCTCCTTGCCGGTGGCCAGACCCAGACGGTTTGCAATGCGGATGCAGTGGGTGTCGCAGACTACGGCGGGCTGACCGTAGAGATCGCCCAACAGGAGATTGGCCGTTTTGCGTCCAACGCCCGGAAGACGCAAAAGCGCCTCCATGGTGTCCGGTACCCTGCCGTCATAATCCGAAATCAGCATTTGACAGGCGGCGATGATGTCCTTGGCCTTCTGCCGGTAAAAGCCGCAGGAGTGAATGAGCTGCTCCACCTGAGGAAGCTCTGCTTTGGCAAAGCTTTCCAGCGTTGGAAAACGTTCAAAAAGCAGCGGCGTGACCAGATTGACCCGCGCATCGGTGCACTGTGCAGACAGGCGCACGGCAATCATCAGCTCGTAATCCTTTTCGTATTTCAACGCGCACAGGGCGTCGGAGTAGCGTTCTTTTAAAACGGAAATGATGTGGTCAATATATTCCAAAAAATTTACCGCCTTTTCAAAAAATCGGGGACTTGCCTTTTGCCCGTTCATGGGCTATGATGAATGGGGTGATACAGATGGAAAAGCAATGGCAGCAGCTTTTGCGGCATGAGACGGAAAAGGCCGAATTTCAGGCATTGCTGCAACGCGTTGCGCAAGCGCGAAAAGTGGCACAGATCTATCCGCCGGAGGGAATGGAATTTGCCGCGCTGAAGCTGACGGCGCCGGAGGCGCTTCGCGTGGTGATCCTTGGGCAGGATCCCTATCACGAGCCCGGGCAGGCTATGGGGCTTTCCTTTTCCGTGCCGGAGGGCGTCCGGCTGCCGCCGTCTTTGCGGAATATTTATAAGGAGCTGGCTGAAGATATGGGAGGTGCCTTGCGGCAAAACGGCGATCTGAGCGCCTGGGCGCAGCAGGGCGTCCTGCTTCTGAACACGGTTCTGACCGTGGAAAAAGGCAGGGCCAATTCCCACGCCGCGTGGGGCTGGCAGAGCTTTACGGACGGGGTCATCCGCGCAACAAACGAGCTTGCGCAGCCCATTGCCTTTGTGCTCTGGGGCACTCAGGCGCAAAGCAAGGCGGCACTGATCCAAACGGTGGCACCCCGCCTGATCCTCACTGCGCCTCATCCCAGTCCCCTTTCGGCCTATCGCGGCTTTTTCGGCAGCAGACCCTTTTCGCAAATCAATTCCTTTTTGCGCGAAAACGGGCAAAAGGAGATCGTCTGGTAGACGCGTTACGGTGCAATATTAAATAGCCGCATGGCGTTTTCCGTGGTAATGCGCCCCATTTCCTCTTTAGGCACACCACGAAGCTGGGCAAGCTTTTCTGCGACCAGCGGCACAAAACGGCTGTCATTTCGGCGGCCACGGAAGGGCTCCGGCGCCATATAGGGGCAGTCCGTTTCAATGAGGATGCGCTCAAGAGGAATGCTCTGGGCGCACTCCACGGCTTTTCTGGCGTTTTTAAAGGTCACAACGCCGGTAAAGCCGATATACCAGCCGCGTTCCACCAGCCATTGGGCACATTCCTTTGAGCCGGAAAAGCAGTGGAACACGCCGCGCACGGACGGATGGCGTCCGATGATTTCCATGGCGTCCTGCCACGCCTCGCGCATATGCACGATGACCGGCAGGTTCAGGGCTTCCGCCAAATCAAGCTGGTCTTCAAAGGCGTTGATCTGCCTCGCGCGCGGAACGTCCTCGTAATGGTAGTCCAGCCCGATCTCACCGATGGCACGCACGCGGCTGTTTTGCGCCAGAAGGCGGTATTGCGCCAGAAGCTTGCCGTCCACATGGTCTGCGTCATCGGGATGGCTTCCCACGGCAGCATAGACGAAGGGATAATCCTCCGCCAGAGCCACGCTGCGCTGAGAGGACGCAAAATCGCAGCCCACGTTCATCACTAGCCCCACCTGATGCTCCGAAAGCGTGTCGAAAATCTCCTGACGGTCGCCGTCAAAGCGCCTGTCGTCCAGATGAGCGTGAGAATCGAAAAACATGGGTTTCCCTCCATTTTAAAGAATATGTGCTCCGCCGGTTTGCTGCACCGGCGGATTTTTTGTGCTCATACTAGAAGCCGTTAAAAAGCCGCAAGGCTTTTTATAGCACCGCAGGCGCGTCGGTTTCTGCATGAGACGGCGCAGCGTGCAAAGCGCGATGCGAGTGTGCGCAGCACACGGGATTTCAGATTGAGCATTTCAATCTGAAATCAGTATCAAATGCCAAAATCACGGCAGGAGAACAGAATGATCTGCCGCGTTTCGGCTTCCTGCCGAAGCAGAGCAATGGCCGCCTGTGCGCGCTCAAAATCAAAATTCACCAGCGCGTCATCCAAAATCACCGGGGTATCCGGCGGAAGCAGCCTTCGGCACATGGCAAGCCGCAGTGCAAGATACATCTGGTCAGCGGTGCCACGGCTCATGGCAGCGGCAGGACGGGACACGGCAGCATCCTTCTCGCGCACGGACAGGCGAAGATCCGGCTGAAGCAGCAGCGTGGGATATTTTTCTCCGGTGAGTGCGGCAAGAATACGCCCGGCTTCGGCGGTGATCTGCGGAGAAAAGCGCGAACGCAGAGACTCGTCCGCCGTTTTCAGGGCGTCCAGTGCCAAGTCAATTGCCCCGGAGCGTTCCTCTATGGCGGCAAGCTCGGCCTGAAGCTGTTCAGTCTGTGCCTCCAGCTCCACGGCGTCGCCTTTGGCGGAAATAGCGCCAAGGGTCTGATCCAGCCGGGAAGACAGATCGGCCAGTTTTTGTTCGGCAGTGTGCGCCTCGTAAGTGATTTTCGCCTCGTCCAGTGTCAGCGCTTCCGGGTCTTCCTCCGGCACGCTGCCGCTTCCCAGCACCAGACGCAAAGATTGTTGCTGCTGGCGCAGCGCTTCCAGCGTCCGGCGGCGAATCATAAGCTGTTCCCGGGTGCGCAGTGCGGCGGTGAGCGCCTCCCGGCAGGAAGAAGCGTCCCGGCAGTCCGGCGCAAAGCAGCATATCTCCGCCAGAAGCCGTTTTAATGCGTCCTGTTCCTGCTCCACGGCAAGACTCAGGGCGTTTTTCTGTTCGTCCAGCGCCGCTTTTTCCTGCTCATAAAGGCGAATTTCTTCGGCATAATCCTGCGCAATGGCGCAAAGATTTTGGCCATCTTCCAGCCCGTAGCGCAGGGCAATGAGCTGCGCCTCGTGAGAAGCGTCCCGGCACCGGTTCCGGCTCCGAAGGCGCAAAAGCAGGCACAAAGCAGCCCCAAGCAGCCCCGCCGCCAGAGGCGCAATCCCCCACAGCGGCCGGAAGCAGCATAGTGCGCCACCGGCCACAGCCAGAAGCAGACTCAGGCACAAAAGCCACAGGTATTTTTTCGGTTTTTGCGCAGTCAGTTGCCGATAGGTTTCCTCGTCCTGCCGGGCTTTTTCCACGGCTTCTTCGGCGCTGAGGCCGGAGAAGCCCTGAGGCACCGGAGGTGCTTTTGCCTCTCCCAGGCCGAATGCCGCGTCCATTTTTGCCGTTTGCAGGGCGTTTTCCCGGGCATCCAGCCTCCGCCGCAAGTCGTGCAAAGTTTCCTCCGGTGGAAGCGCGTCCGCCGTTTCTTCTAAGCGGCGGCAAAGCGTCTCCTCGTCCCGGATTTTTTCTTCCAGCGTCAAAAGGCCGGAACGTTTTTGCGCCTCCTTTGCGCGCCTAATGCGTTCCAGAAGCGCCTGAGAAGCATTCAATGCTTTCCTCTGCTCCTCTTTGCGGGCGCTCAGAGTCATTGCCTCCTGCTGCATGGCAGTCAGCTCGGAAAGGGTCTGTTTGACCTCCTGTAGCTTCGCTTTGAGCGGCGCCTGACGGCCGGAGCGTCCCGTGAGCTGATTTTTTCGGTTGCGCAGCTCCTTTTCCAGCTCCAGATAGGTCTTCGCGCCGTCTTCGCCCGTGGCGACCAGCGCACCCAGCCGTTTTTCCAGCGCGGCGTCCTGCGTGACCGCCAGACCCAATTGATGGATAAAGGCCGTGCGCTCAAACACGGAGCGCTCCACACCGCAGAGCATTCTTCCGCAGTTTTCCCCCGTCAACTCCGTAACGGGATTGCCGCTTTCCGTTTCATAGGCGCAAAATGCGCCCATGGGCACCCGTCCGGCGGTGGAGCGCTCAATGGTGATGTGTTTTCCCTGCCACAAAAGCTCTATGGCACCCTCCATGGCGCGTCCGTCCCAAGGCTTATAGCGCTCTTTGGCGGGAAGCCCCTGATTGGCGGCGTTTGCGCGCTCTGAGGTGTCGATTCCATAGAGCATGGCCAGCAAAAAGGCGCTCCATGTGGATTTTCCTCCCTCATTAGGCAGGCACAGGCATTGGAAGCCATCGTTCAGACTCAGCTCCCCCTGCAATTTGCCGAAGGAGGCTCTCATGCGCAGAATTTTCACAGGGCTGCCTCCCTTCCGTCCATGAGCGCCGTCACCAGACGGGCGGCCATGGCGATTTTCCGTTGCTCATCCTCATTGGCACGGTCGTATTTTTCCTTCAGCGTTTCCAGAAAATGACCCCGGAGGGTATCCTCTCCGGCGCCCGCCCACAGAGCGGTTTTTGCTCTTGTCCGATCCCGGAGCGACAGGCTGTAAAATCGCGGCGCAAGCGCACGCTCCAGCTCGGAAAGCGCCGGTGGTTCACATTCTCCCGTGAGCACAATGCGGTAGCAGTCGTTTTCCGTATTTTCAGGAAGGGCTGCAAGAATGGACGACAGCGCATTTTCCCCGATCTCTACGGGCAGGATTTCATATTTCCACGGCGCCAGCGGAACCGGCTCCGTCCGGCAGCCCGTTTTCGACACCGTGACGCGCAGAACGCCCTTTTGACCGCATTCGTCAAAGCCTCGCCCCATCAGGCAGCCGCAAAAGGCGCAGGTAGTCTTGCCGAAGCGCTGCACGCTTGCGCTGTGCACGTGCCCAAGCGCAAGATAGTCCAGCCCGGATGCCGCAATGTCACTGGACGAGATTGGATTATAGGCAGAGGCCGCCTGTAAGTCTCCATGGAGCACCATAAGGTTGACCGCATCGGGATTTTCCACGCGGAAATCTTGCAGCAGCGGCGGCATTTCGGGCGCGGTAAAGGCCGCGCCGTAAACGTCGCAGTTCAGTCCTTCCAGATGCACCCGTGTGATCTCCGGCGAAGTGAAAATATGGACGTTGCTGCCCCACTGCTCCGTCAGATAGGGTGAACCCTGCGCAAGCCAGTCATGATTTCCCGGCGCAATAAAAATTTCTGCCGGAATGTCGGCAAAGAGCGCCTTAAGCGCGTCGAGCGTATCGCGGTAAATGCGGGCGCTGTCAAACAAGTCACCGGCCAGAAGCACGATGTCACATTCCCAGCACTGCTCCTTCAGGCGCCCCAGCGCCAAGCGCTGCTCCTGCCGGCGTCCAGCAGCCCTTTCCGGAGAAAGAGAGGAAAAGGCGGAGTCCAGATGGAAATCTCCACCGTGAATGATCTTAATCATAAATCTGCACCCTTTCTGCGCCAAGGCAACGGCCTGTGGCGGCGTCAAGCGTGAAAATGCAGCCCTCGAGCTTGCATGGGCCGTCTGCCGGTTCATATCGGCGGGTCAAATCGCCCCGGAATTTCTGGATGGAGATTTCCGGCCGGATACCCAGAACGGAGTTTTTCGGGCCGGTCATACCCAGATCTGTCACATAGCCCGTCCCATGAGGCAAAACGCAGTCATCCGCCGTCTGCACATGGGTGTGCGTACCCCAAACGGCGGATACCCGGCCATCGAGCATCCAGCCCATGGCCAGCTTTTCGGAAGTCGCCTCCGCGTGCAGCTCCACGAAAATCAGCCGCGTTTGCAGCCGCTTCAAGATACGCTCCACGAGCAAAAAGGGATTGTCCGGCGTATAGTCCATGGAGCAGCGACCGATCAGGTCAATGACCGCCACATCGCCCACCGGCGTTTCAAACACGCCCCAGCCACGGCCGGGCTGCTGCGGCGGCAGATTGGCCGGCCTGAGAAGACGCTCGTTGTTTCCCATATAGGGAATGATCTCCCGCCGGTTCCATGTGTGATTTCCCATGGTGATCACGTCGGCACCGGCGCAGAAAATATCCTCCGCCTGCGCCGGGGTCAGCCCCAAAACTGCCGTATTTTCCCCGTTGACCACGCAAAAATCGATCCGTTTTTCCGTCTTCAACCGGCGCAGATTGCGCTTCAGGCAGCTTAAGCCGCCCTCTGCGACCACGTCGCCCACCGCCAAAAGCTTCCATTCCATGCTCCGTTCCTCCTGCCCTGCTTGTTTCTTCTATTATAGCGGAAAATCTTCCGGGGCACAACCGGTTTTTTCGTTTTTCGACCGCTGTGCCCTGCTTCCCCTATTTCCCAAGCATTTCCCAAGATGTTGTGTTCGGAAATGAAAGAAATCACAATTTCTTGTGCATATGTTTCCTGCTTTCGCGGGATTTCGCGCAGGAGATGGCTACAATGAAAAAGAAATTCAACGGAAAGGAGGCGGTTATGTGCGAGGAAGTCGGGGCTTGCTGGAGGGCGGGCACATCCTCTATCTTCCCATTCGTCAAATTCGGCCAAACCCGTCGCAGCCGCGAAAAATTTTCGAGCCGGAGTCACTGCGTGAGCTGGCCGACAGCATCGCCCGCTACGGAATTTTGCAACCTTTGACCGTACGCCGGGTGGCAGGTGCCTATGAGCTGGTAGCCGGAGAGAGACGTCTGCGGGCGGCAAGGCTTGCCGGGTGCACGGAAGTGCCCTGCATTCTTTTGACGGCTTCGGACGAAGAATCCGGCATGGTGGCGCTGGTGGAGAATTTGCAGCGGCGGGATCTGGATTATATTGAGGAGGCCGAAGGGCTTTCCCGGCTCATGCGGCTCTACGGCCTGAGTCAGGAGCAGGCAGCCGCACGCGTCGGCAAAAGTCAGGGTGCCGTGGCTAACAAGCTGCGCCTGCTGCGTCACAGTCCGGCGGTACTGGAACAGCTTCGTCAGCATTGCCTCTCAGAGCGCCACGCCAGGGCGCTTTTGAAGCTGGAGACGGAGCAGGAACGGCTGGAGGTCATCGAGGCCATCGTAAGGCAGCAGCTTAACGTTGCAAAAACAGAGGCATACATCGACGCATATCTGCAAAAACAGCAGCAGCCGAAACGCGGAATGCGAAAGTTGATCCTGCGCGATGTGCGGCTGTTTCTCAACAGCGTCAACCATTCTCTGGAGCTGGTGCGCGGTGCCGGGATCGACGCCAGAGCCCAGCAGGAGGAGACTGAGCAGGAGATCGTTCTGACCATACGCCTGCCAAAGCAGATGCGTCAGGGAGGCTCTGATTAAATCAGCAAGAGCGGGCGGTGATTTATTCAGAGGTTCCCTGGATTTTGTGCGTTCTGACGAAAAAACAACAGATAGCGCTTAATTGGGCAGCAAAAGTCACAAGTTACGTGAAAATGTTTTTAATCGAAAACGAAATTTGAAGAATTTTTCGCTTTTCGGCGGAAAATGTTTGCAAAAAACAAAACGATGTGGTATAATTTTGTGCGCAGTAAAATGAATTTAAGAAAAATTCCGAAAGGGGTAATTCAAAATGCACAAGTATGTATACCTGTTCTCTGAGGGCAACGGTTCCATGCGCGAGCTGTTGGGCGGCAAGGGCGCTAACCTTGCCGAAATGACCAACCTTGGAATGCCTGTCCCGCAGGGCTTCACCATCTCCACCGAGGCCTGCACCAAGTATTATGAAGACGGCCGCACCATCAACGACGAGATCAAGGCTCAGGTCGACGAAGCTCTGGCCAAGATCGAAAAGATCAACGGCAAGAAGTTCGGCGACGCCAAGAACCCGCTGCTCGTCTCCGTCCGTTCCGGCGCCCGTGCCTCCATGCCCGGCATGATGGACACCATCCTGAACCTCGGCATGAACGACGAGGTCGCCGCCGGCCTGATCGCAGGCAACCCCACCCCCGCTTTCACCCGTTTCGTCTATGACTCCTATCGCCGCTTCATCCAGATGTTCTCCGACGTCGTCATGGAGCTGTCGAAGAAGACCTTTGAGGTCATCATCGACGAGGTCAAGGAAGCCAAGGGCATCAAGGACGACATCGACCTCGACGCCGACGACATGAAGAAGCTCGTCGAGCTGTTCAAGGCACACTATAAGGAAGAAAAGGGCGAGGACTTCCCGACCGATCCGGCTGTCCAGCTCATGGAAGCAATCAAGGCCGTCTTCCGCTCCTGGGACAACCCCCGTGCCAACGTCTACCGCCGCATGAACGACATCCCCTACTCCTGGGGCACTGCCGTCAACGTTCAGCCGATGGTCTTCGGCAACCTGAACGACAAGTCCGGCACCGGCGTCGCCTTCACCCGTGACCCTGCCACCGGCGAAAAGGCTCTCTTCGGCGAATACCTCATCAACGCACAGGGCGAGGACGTGGTTGCCGGCATCCGCACCCCCAGCAAGATCACCAGGCTTGAGGAGGATATGCCCGCTGTCTACAAGCAGTTTGTCGACATCGCAAACCGCCTCGAAAACCACTACCGCGATATGCAGGACATGGAGTTCACCATCGAAAACGGCAAGCTCTATATGCTCCAGACCCGTAACGGCAAGCGTACCGCCGCTGCCGCTCTGAAGATCGCCTGCGACCTCGTCGACGAGGGCATGATCTCCCGCGAAGAAGCCGTCATGCGCGTCGAGCCCAAGCAGCTTGATTCCCTGCTGCACCCGCAGTTTGACGCCGCCGCTCTGAAGGCCGCCGAAGTCGTCGGTAAGGGCCTGGCCGCCTCCCCCGGCGCCGCCTGCGGCCGCAT
>CAZPRA010000021.1:0-15736 GCA_964588975.1 uncultured Oscillospiraceae bacterium
CCATAGCCTGCTGGATGCGCTTGAGCTCATTTTGCATATCCTTGCGCAGACGCAGGTCAAGAGCACCAAGGGGCTCATCCAGAAGAAGCACCTTGGGGCGGTTGACCAGTGCGCGGGCAATGGCCACACGCTGCTGCTGTCCGCCGGAGAGGGATGTCACCTTACGGTTCTCAAATCCCTTGAGTGAAACGATTTCCAGCATTTCCGTGACCCGCTCGTCGATCTCCTTCTCGCTCAGCTTGGCAATGCGCAGGCCAAATGCGATATTGTCATAGACATCCAAATGCGGGAACAGGGCATAGCGCTGGAACACCGTGTTGATTTTTCGCTGGTAGGCAGGCACATCATTGATACGCTTGCCGTCAAACAGAACATCGCCGGATGTCGGCGTCAAAAAGCCTCCGATGACACGAAGTGTAGTCGTCTTGCCGCAGCCGGACGGCCCCAGCAAGGTCAGAAATTCCTTGTCGTTGATGTAAAGATTGATGGAATCCAAAATACGCTCACCGTCAAACTCCATCACAAGGTCTGTCAAGCGGATCAGCTCCTGGGACATTTATCCTCCCCCATTTCTATTATATTGATATTCGCAGAATATCCTACATTGAAATATAAAGGCAAATGCTCAGAATGTCAATGAATTTTCACAAAAAACATCATTTTCTCCCTGGAAATGACTTTTTCTTTTTCTCCGTGCGGAAATTTTTCGGGCACAGCGTCCGTTCTGAGATAATTCTTGACTAATGGCTCGCGAAATGGTAAAATATCTTCAAATTATTTTGGAGGAGTTTGGCCTGACACAAGGCAGAAAGGAGCGGCAGAAATGTACGAAAAATATTTCAAGCGCTGTCTGGATTTAGTGTTTTCCACGCTGGCGCTGCTTGCGCTGTCTCCCCTGCTGCTTCTTCTGAGTATACTCGGCGCGATCTTCATGAAGGGCAATCCCTTTTACATACAGCGCCGTCCGGGAAAGAACGAGGTGCTCTTTCCCATGATCAAATTCCGCTCCATGACGCGGGCACAGGACGCTGCGGGCAATGACCTGCCTGACAAGCAACGCCTGACGCCTTACGGTCATTTTATCCGTGCAACTTCTCTTGACGAGCTGCCGGAGCTTTTGAATATTTTTCTGGGGCAGATGTCCTTCGTCGGCCCAAGGCCGCAGCTTGTGCGGGATATGGTCTTCATGACCCCGCAGCAGCGCAGGCGCCACCGCGTTCGCCCGGGGCTTACCGGTCTGGCGCAGATCAACGGCAGAAACGCCCTGCTTTGGGAGAATAAGCTTGCGCTGGATCTGTGCTATCTGGAGAAAATCAGCTTCGTCTTGGATTTGAAAATCCTTCTGAAAACGGCGAAAATCATGCTCCTTGGCGGCGACGCAGGAGATGCAGAAACGGAATGTACAGACGATTTCGGAGATTACCTGCTGAAAAACGGCAGCATTGACGAGCGCGAATACGAGAAAAAGCAGGAGGAGGCCAAAGTCCTTCTGACAGTGTAAGGAGACAGCATGGAGCAGACATTTTCCGTCACCATGAGCGTTTATGCGAAGGATGACCCTGCACATTTTAAGGCGGCGGTGGACTCTCTTTTATGTCAGACCCGTCGGCCTGACGAGATCGTTCTGGTTGTGGACGGCCCTGTTCCGGAAGCTTTGGCGCAGATCATTGCCGCTCTGGAGCCGCTCCCGGGCGTTCAGGTGCTCCGTCTGAAAGAAAACCAGGGGCACGGAAACGCACGCAGGCTTGGGCTTTGCCGCTGCTCGAGCGAGCTGGTCGCCATTATGGACGCCGATGACATCTGCGTTCCGGAGCGCTTTGCCCTTCAGCTTGATTACTTCTCCCGGCACCCGGAATGTGACGTTCTGGGCGGTCAGATCGAGGAATTCGTTCACGACCCCGCACAGCCAGTTGGCAAACGGGTGGTGCCTCTGGAGCATGATGCGCTGAAGCAATACCTGAAGCAGCGCTGTCCTTTCAATCAGGTCACGGTCATGCTGCGCAAAAAAGCTGCGCAGGACGCCGGAGGGTATCTGGACTGGTACTGTGACGAGGATTATTACCTCTGGGTGCGCATGGCGCTTTGTGGGGCTGTTTTTGCGAATTTGCCCCAAACGCTTGTTCAGGTTCGCGTTGGAGAGGAAATGTACCGTCGGCGCGGCGGCTGGAAGTATTTTTCCAGCGAGGCACGGCTCCAGCGCTATATGCTTCAAAAAAAACTCATTTCCCTGCCGCGCTATTTCGTGAACGTGGCAAAGCGCTTCATTGTGCAGCTCATGCTGCCCAACTGTCTGCGGAGCTGGGTGTTCCGGCACTTCGCCCGTGAATAAGGAGAAAATTGCATTGAAAAAAGTGCTGATCCTCAGCCACAATCCCATAACGACCTTTGAGGGCATGGGCAAAACCATGCTGCAGCTTTTTCGCACCTTTGACCGGCAGGAGCTTTGCCAGCTCTATCTCTACCCCACGATTCCGGATGTGCAAATGTGCGCCTCTTACTACCGCATCACGGATAAGGACGTGCTGAAAAGCTACCTCCATTTTGGGCGCGTAAAAGGCGGCATGATTGCTCCTGAGCGCATCTCCGGCGAGAATCCATCTTTGTTTGAAGAACAGAAGGACGAAAAGCTTTACCGTAACCGAAAAAACGGCACACCTGTCCGTCGTCTTTGCCGGGATCTGATGTGGAAATTTGCCCGGTGGTATAACGCCGATCTGCGCCGCTGGCTGGACGAGCAGTCGCCGGAAGTCATCTTTGTAGCACCCGGCGTGGGCATTTTCCTTTATCGCATGGCGCTTCGCATTTCCAAGGCGCGGAATATTCCAATTGTCACCTATCTTTGCGACGATTTTTATTTCCTGCAAACCGGTTCCTCTCTTTTTGAGTGGCTCCACACTGCATGGCTGCGCCGGAAGACCCGCGCACTTCTGCACGCAAGCCGCCACCTGATTTTTATCTGCGAGGAGATCCGCGAACGCTTTGCGCAGGAATTTGACGTGCCCGGAACGGTCATCATGACCGGTTCCGACCGTCCCATTGCTGATTTCCCTGTGCGTCGGCCCCAGCCGAAACGCATCACCTATCTGGGCAACATCCGTTATGACCGCTATCGCTCGCTAGCGCAGCTTGGCAAAGCTCTGGAAAAATACAATTCCCGCCGGGGCACCGATTACCGGCTGGATATCTACAGCGTGGAAAAGGATCCGGAGATTTTAAAGCCTCTCCGTGAGTGTCCCGCCATATGTCTGTGCGGCTTTGTCACGGGTGAAGAATATGAGGAAGTGTTCCGCAATTCTCAGCTTTTGCTGCACACCGAAGCCTTCGACAGGCGGAATATAGACCGCGTCAAGGACTCCGTCTCCACCAAAATCGCAGAAAGCCTCGGTAGCGGCCTGTGCCTTCTGGCCTATGGGCCGGAGGAAGTTGCCTCCATGCGCCATCTGCTGCGGCACAAATGTGCCCTGACCGCAACCTCTCCAGAGGAGCTTTCTGCTCTCCTGGAGCAGGCTTTTGAGGATGGGAACGCCCGAAAGACCGCTGTGGAAAACGCGCTGCAAACCGCCCATATTTACCACGACAGCCAGAAAAACAGTCTGCGTCTGCGGGCGCTTCTGGAGGCACTATGAAGGTTCTCATCGTAAACTGCGTCTGGAAAACAGGCAGCACCGGCAAGCTGATCTATGACCTTTACACGGGTCTTCAGACACGAGGTGCAGACGCCGTGGTCTGCTACGGACGCGGCGAAAAAGCGTCTGACGCGGGCGTTTTCCGCCTCTGCTCTGAGCCGGAGGCCAAGCTGAATCATCTCTTTGCCTCCCTGACGGGGCTTACCTATGGTGGTTGCCTGTTCTCCACGGGGCGTCTGCTCCGATCCATCGCGCGAGAAAAACCGGACGTGGTGCATCTGCACTGCATCAACGGCTATTTCGTCAATATCTACCGCCTGATTCAATGGCTGAAAACGCATGATATTCCAACCGTTTTGACGCTTCACGCGGAATTTATACACACAGCAAACTGCTCTCATGCCCTTTCGTGCGAAAAATGGAAAACAGGCTGCGGTGATTGCCCGCGGCTGCGTTCTGCCACGGGCAGCTTCCTGTTTGACCGCACGCACGCCTCTTGGGAAAAAATGTACCGGGCGTTTCAGGGCTTTTCGAAGCTCACCGTGACCTCCGTCTCGCCCTGGCTGCGGGCGCGGGCAGAGGCGTCGCCCATTTTGCAGGGCGCGCACCATGTGACCGTCTTAAACGGCGTGGATACGGCCATTTTCCGACCCCGCGAGACGGAAAAGCTGCGAAAATTGCACGCTCTGGAGGGCAAACGGGTGGCGCTTCACGTCACGGCAGAATTCTCCGACCGGCCCGGGCACATCAAAGGCGGCCAGTATGTGCTAACGCTTGCGCAGCGCATGAAGGAAGAAAACGTCGTTTTCCTCGTCGCCGCCGGGCACAGCGATGTAAAGCAGCCTTTGCCGGAAAATGTGATCCTGCTTGGAAACATCTCTGACCAGACCCGTCTGGCCGAATACTATTGTCTGGCGGATGTCACCCTTCTGACCAGTCAGAAGGAGACTTTTTCCATGCCCGTGGCAGAAAGCCTCTGCTGCGGCACGCCGGTGGCCGGTTTTCAGGCCGGTGCGCCGGAAACCATCGCCCTGCCGCAAGCCTCCCTTTTTGTTCCCTTCGGGGATCTGGACGGACTTGAGGCCGCCATGCGAAGCTTTTTTGGCCGCAAGCCTTCTGACCTTGCTGCCGAAGCCGCCCGGCTTTATGACAAGCAGCGCTCCTGCGAAGCTTATTTATCCCTGTACTGATAACAAAAAGGGGGACAGCTCCATGACCATATACTACTGCTTTTATGCTCTTTTGGGGCTGACTCTCATCTTGACCAGCATCTTGTGCAAGAACGCCGAAAAAAGGCCGGTCATCTGCTGTTGGGTGTGCTTTTCCCTGCTTTGGCTGCTGCTGGGGCTGCGCAATGAGACGATGGGACGCGATCTTCTACTGGGCAGCGACTATGACGGCTACGCCGGGTATCTTTACTCTTATGACAACATCGGTAAAATGTCCTGGTGGGAGGTTCTCACGATAGACTCCTACCTGAACTATGAAAGAGGCTACATTCTCTTTAACAAGCTCGTGCATTTCCTCTCCTTCGGAAGCCGGCAGGTCTTCCTTGCGGTCTGTGCAGCCATGAGTGTATTTCCCATGGCGCTGGTTTTCCGCAAAAAGAGCGTTGACCCGCTGTTTTCCTTCGTCATCTATCTTGGGCTGCCCGTCTTTGAACTGGTCTTCTCCGGGCTGCGACAGGCGATCGCCCTTGGAATTTGCATGATCGCCTTTCTGATGGTCGAAAAGCGCAAGCCAATTCCCTTTGTCCTATTGACGCTTCTGGCCACACAGTTCCATTATAGCGCATGGCTGTTCCTGATTACCTATCCTGCCTATCATCTGCGGATGAATTTCTCCCTCCGCATTGCCACGGCTTTCCTCGTTCCGGTGGTTTTCCTGCTGCGGCACCCTCTTTTTCTCGTTCTCAGTCCCCTTATGAAAAGCGAAGCGGCCATGGAGAGCAACCATTCTTACACGCTCCTGCTGGTCTTTTTCGCCATCTATTTCCTGTGCATTATTTTCATGGATGACAGCAAGGAACGCAGCGGCCTGATGAATTTATTTTTCCTTGCCTGCATCTGTCAGGCCTTCAGCGATGTCTACAGCACGGCAATGCGTGTCGGCTATTACTATATGATCGCCCTTCCCCTGCTGCTTCCCGCAACCGTTCGCGGCATGAAACTGAAAAATGACCAAAAGCTGGCCACCATCTTCATTTCCGCCTGCTTTATCGTCTATTCTCTTTATACGCTCAGCGTAAGCTCCTTGGCCGAAGCAAACCCCTACCATTTCTTCTGGGAGTCAATATGAAACAAATCGCCACCATCACACTCCACTGGAGCGAAAACTACCTGCTTTGCACGAGCACGTACGCAGCGGCCTTAAGAGACGGAACAATATATTACGTGCATATGCCTGTAATACTAATACTTGCGGACAATGACAACACTGAAATCATCGGGAATGAGAGGCAAATATTTGCCGCATGATGTAATGACTGGAGGATAGAAGTTGGCTGCTTCAAGTGAGAAAGTAGTGAAAAATGCTTCATGGATAATCGGCGCCAGGATTATTCAGTCAATATTGGCACTGGTCATTTCCATGCTGACGGCAAGATATCTTGGGCCCTCAAATTACGGGCTAATAAGCTATGCTTCGTCGGTAGTTGCATTTGCCGTTCCTGTTATGCAATTAGGGCTGCCGAGTATTCTCGTTCTGGAAATTGTTGATAAGCCAAGGCAGGAAGGAGAAATCCTTGGAACATCTATCGTTTTGAGCGTGGTTTCTTCCTTTGCTTGCATACTCGGAGTTATGGCGTTTGTGAACGTTGCAAATGCCGGTGAAAAAACAACAATTATCGTCTGTGCCCTATATAGCCTGTTGCTTTTGGCGCAGGCACTAGAGATCGTGCAATATTGGTTTCAGGCAAAACTTGCCTCGAAATATGTGTCGATTGCTTCACTTGCTGCGTATACTATTGTTTCGGCATACAAGGTATTCTTACTGGTTACGGAAAAGAGCATATATTGGTTTGCAGTGTCAAATGCTCTGGATTATGCTATCATTGCGGTTGCGTTGCTGGTCATATACCGACGACTGTCCGGCTCACGGTTGCGGTTCTCATGGGCGTTAGCCAAGCGTATGCTGGCAAAAAGCCGATGTTATATTGTATCAGATATGATGATACAGATCTTTGCGCAGACTGATCGGGTTATGCTCAAGCTGATGATTGATGATGCTGCAGCAGGATATTATTCTGCTGCGGTAACCTGCGCTGCGGTTACCGGCTTTGTTTTTTCGGCAATTATCGACTCAATGCGCCCTACAATTTTTGAAAGAAAAAAAGAGAGCGTTGTGGCGTTCGAAAAAAATATGTCACGCTTGTGTTGCATAATTATTTATCTATCGCTCGCACAAAGCATTGTAATGACATTTTTTGCGCCTTTCATCGTGAATATCTTATATGGATCGGCCTACCAGAATACAATCGGAATTTTGAGGATCCTTGTGTGGTACACGACGTTCTCATACATGGGCGCTGTGCGAAATATATGGATTCTAGCAGAAAATAAGCAAAAATACCTATGGCTGATTAATCTATCTGGAGCGGCAACCAATGTACTGCTGAATGCGATTTTGATACCACCGTTCGGGGGAGTTGGTGCGGCGATTGCCTCGCTGATAACGCAGATATATACGAATGTAGTAACAGGATTCATAATCAGGCCAATTATGCACAGTAACAGGTTGATGCTGAATGGATGCAATCCCCTGTTGCTTAGGGATATAGCAAAGCATGTTTTTAACAGAACATTGCGCAAGAAAAAGTAAACCATCAGGGAATCACGCGCTATTATCCAAAGAAAGTTGTAGCAAAAATGCTTATGAGAAATCTCTCAACAGAAGAAGTTAAAACAATACAGTTAAATATTCTGGATATCGTTAAAGCGTTTTGCGATGCGAATGAAATTCATTATTGGATCGACAGCGGAACGTTGCTTGGTGCGATCAGACACAAAGGGTATATTCCGTGGGATGATGACATCGACATTGGCATGCTGCGAGAAGACTATGACAAATTCGCAACAATGTTTAATTGCAGCAACGACAGATACAGGTTTGTCTGTATTGAAAACACTCCCGATTTCTATCTGCCGCATGGAAAGGTTTGCGACACGTTTACGACGCTGTTTGAACCGGATGAGAGCGGGTACAAGTTGTCTGTCAACGTTGATATTTTCGTGTATGATAATGCTCCAGATGACGATGCAGAAGTAAAGAGAATGTATGACATTCGAGATAAATTGCGAAAAATACACAGCGCTCAAAATCCTGCTGTAGGCTATTGCGGCAACACGGCAATAAAAGCCTTACAGTACATACGGAAATTTGTATACAGGATTATTTTCCCCCGTGATTCTGTCAAAAGAATGGTTCTGAACTCCAAAAAATATTCCAACGCCGAGACTTCTAGGGTTGGGAACTTTACAGCATTTACACGCATGGTTTGTAATAAACGTGTGTTTGATTCTTTTATTGATGTAGAATTTGAAGGAAAACTGTATAAGGCACCGATTGGTTACGACGAATGGCTAACAAGCTTTTATGGGGACTATATGACGTTGCCGCCTGAGAAAAAACGTGTATCGCATCATAGTTATGCTGCATATGGCTTGTAGTGCAGAGAATATGGGGTGATTTTTTGCGCAAGGTGATTACTTTTGGCGTGTTTGACTACTTCCATCTGGGACATTTGCGCTTGCTTCAGCGATGCAAAGAGCATGGGGATTATTTAATTGTAGCAGTTCAAGACGAGAATTTTATCTTAAAATACAAGCCAACTGCGACAATTATGTATTCAACCAGCGAAAGAGTTGAGATGCTGCAGGCATTGCGTGTGGTAGATGAAATCGTTATATACCAGAGGATATGTCCAGAGTTCTTGCAAACAATTGATTTTGATGTTTTAGCTTTGGGGGAAGACCAAACAAGCGAACGATTTTTAATATCTGCCGATTGGTGCAAAAATGCAGGGAAAGATGTTGTGCGGCTGAAACGGACACCTGGTATATCTTCTTCCTTTATCAAAAAAACAAACGAGGAAAGTCAATCATGACCCAGTTTACAAACAAAACCTTACTTATCACCGGCGGCACCGGCAGCTTCGGTAACGCGGTGCTCAATCGTTTCCTCAGCACGGATATCGGCGAGATCCGCATTTTCTCCCGGGATGAGAAAAAGCAGGACGATATGCGCCACGAGTTTCAGTCCAAAATGCCCGCTCTGAGCGACAAACTCCGCTTTTTCATTGGTGACGTGCGGGATCTTTCCAGCGTAAAAAGCGCCATGCACCATGTGGATTATGTCTTCCACGCGGCAGCACTGAAGCAGGTGCCCTCCTGCGAATTTTTCCCGCTGGAAGCGGTCAAAACCAACGTGTTCGGCACGGAAAACGTGCTCACTGCTGCCATTGGCGCCGGTGTTGAATCGGTCATTTGCCTGTCCACAGACAAGGCAGCCTATCCCGTCAACGCCATGGGCACCAGCAAGGCCATGATGGAAAAAGTGGTCGTGGCCAAAAGCCGCACCACAAACACCACGCGCATCTGCTGCACGCGCTATGGTAACGTTCTGTGCTCCAGAGGTTCCGTCATTCCGCTCTGGATCGACCAGATCCGAAAGGGTCAGCCCATGACCGTGACCGATCCGGACATGACCCGCTTTATCATGACGCTTGACGAGGCGGTCGAGCTGGTGCTCTTTGCCTTCTCCCACGGCTCCACCGGCGACATCTTTGTGCAGAAAGCTCCGGCCTGCACCATAGGCGTTCTGGCACAGGCCGTGCGGGAGCTGTTTGACCCCGCCGCCGAAACGCGCATCATCGGCATCCGTCACGGCGAAAAGAGCTTTGAAACGCTGCTGACCAGCGAAGAATGCTCCGGTGCGGTGGATATGGGTGATTTTTTCCGCGTGCCGAGAGATCAGCGGGATTTGAACTATGATAAATACTACATTGAAGGCCGCACGGAGCGCAGCCTTGTGCGCGAATTTTCTTCCAGCAGCACCCGTCTTCTGACCGTGGAGCAGGTGAAAGAAAAGCTGCTGGCACTGGATTACATTCAAAAGGAACTTCAATCATTCAGGGGGTGAAGCCCATGTTGAACCGAAACGAAGATGCGTTGCTCTGTCTGGTGCGCTGCGCTGTGTGCCAGCGGCCGGAAAAGCTGCCGGAGGGCTTTCCCCTCGGTCAGCTCCTTCCCAGCATCCGCCATCACCAGATATGGTCGCTTGCCCTTGCCGGTGCTTTCCGTTCCGGTCTGGACAGCAATAGCGACGCCATGCAGCAGCTTTTGACCTTCAGCGTGCAGGCCATGATCCTTTCCGAGGCACAGACCGCAGAGGCAAATGCGCTGTTTCGTGCCTTTTCTCAGGCCGGTGTGGACTATATGCCCCTGAAGGGCATTTTCCTGCGGGAGCTTTACCCTTCCCCGGAAATGCGTCCCATGGGGGACTTGGATATCCTCATCCGCACCGAGCAGTATCCGATAATTGCAGCCATCATGAAGCGCCTTGGCTTCACCGAGGGCCCTGAGAGCAGCCACGAGCTCAACTGGCAGAAAAATCTTGTCCATGTGGAGCTTCACAAGTGCCTGATCCCGTCTTATAACAAGTCTCTTTACAGTTATTTTGGTGACGGCTGGAGCAAGGCCGCAAGCGTCCCGGAAGATGCGCACCGTTTTGCCATGTCGCCCGAAGACAGCTTTGTTTATCTCTTTGCGCACTATGCAAAGCACTATCGCGACGGCGGCATTGGAATCAAGCACCTTGCAGACCTCTGGGTCTTCCGCCGCGCCTATCCCACGCTTGATGAGGCATATATTCTCGGCGAACTGAAAAAAATGGAGCTGGATGTCTTTTACAGCAACGTGATGAAAACCGTGGCCTTCTGGTTTGACGGCGCACCGGCAGACGAAATGACAGAGCACATCACCCGCGTGATTTTGGCCAGCGGGCCATTCGGCGCGACCGCCGCCCATCTTAACGCCAGTGCCGTACGCAAGGCTCCTTCCGGCGGACGTCAGGCCAAGCTTCGCTGGACGCTCTGGACGATCTTCCTGCCATATGAAAATATGTGCCTGAAATATCCGTTTTTGAAAAAGTTCCCATTCCTGCTGCCGGTCATGTGGGTAGCCAGATGGTTCTCGGCGCTGTTTCACCCGGGCACCATCCGCCGGGAGATGAAGCACGCAAGCAGTCTGTCTGCCCGTTCCATAGACCGCTACCGGGAAAGCCTTGCCAGCGTTGGGCTGCATTTTGACCCCAAGGAGTAAGCACTATGAAAATTTTGGTCACAGGCGCCAGAGGCTTTGTCGGTAAAAATCTCTGCGCCACCTTAAAAAATCTGCCCCGCGAAAATGCACCGGAGCTGCTGGAATACGATCTGGACACGCCGGAAGAAGCGCTTGAAGTCTGGTGCGGCGAATGTGACTTCGTCTTTCATCTGGCAGGCGTCAACCGCCCGCGAAAGGAAGAAGAATTCATGCAGGGCAACTTTGGCCTTACCGCCAGACTGCTGTCCGCTCTGGAGCGCCACCAAAACACCTGCCCCGTGATGTTAAGCTCCTCCATTCAGGCCGCGCTGGACAATCCATACGGAAAAAGCAAGCTTGCAGGAGAGATGCTTTTACGCGAATATGCCCAGCGCACCGGTGCGAAAATCCTAATCTACCGCTTCCCCAATCTGTTCGGCAAATGGTGCCGTCCGAACTACAATTCCGTTGTGGCCACCTTCTGCCACAACATTGCCCGGGACTTGCCCATCACCGTCAACGACCCGAGCACGAAGCTCCGCCTTGCATACATTGACGACGTGGTCGAGGAGCTTCTCCGGGCGCTGAAGGGTCAGGCGCACGAAAAGGGCGGTCTTTGCTATGTTCCTGTGGAGCATGAGGTGCTTCTGGGTGATGTTGCCAGACTGCTTTCCGGCTTCCGGGCAAGCCGTCAGGATCGTTCGGTGCCGGATGTGTCCGACCCCTTCACCCGAAAGCTCTATGCCACCTATCTATCCTATCTGCCGCAGGACGCTTTTTCCTATCCGCTGGAAAAGCACGCAGACGCCCGTGGCAGCTTCACGGAAATTCTTCGCACGGCAGATCGTGGGCAGTTCAGCGTGAACATTTCCAAGCCCGGGATCGTCAAGGGAAATCACTGGCACCACAGCAAAAATGAAAAATTCCTCGTGGTCAGCGGCGAGGGCGTGATCCGCTTCCGCCGCGTTGGAACGAACGAGGTTATCCAGTACCGCGTCAGCGGAGAAAATCCGGTGGTGGTGGACATTCCCACGGGCTATACCCATAACATTGAAAATCTGGGCGAAGGCGACCTTGTGACCTTTATGTGGGCCAGCGAGTGCTTTGACCCGGAGCACCCGGATACCTATCCCATGGAGGTTTGAGATGGAACGCTTAAAGCTGATGACTGTGATCGGCACCCGACCGGAGATCATCCGTCTTTCGGCCGTCATACAGAAATGTGACCGCTATTTTCAGCAAATTCTGGTGCACACCGGTCAGAATTACGACTATGAACTCAATCAGGTTTTCTTTGAAGACCTCGGGCTGCGGGCGCCGGATTTCTATCTGGACGCCGCCGCGGAGGATCTTGGGCAGTCGATTGGAAACATCATCGCCCGTTCTTACCGCCTGATGGTGGAGCAGCAGCCCGATGCGCTCCTGATTTTGGGCGATACCAATTCCTGCCTGTGTGCCATCGCTGCAAAGCGTCTGCACATTCCCATTTTCCATATGGAGGCCGGCAACCGCTGCTTTGACGAATGTCTGCCCGAGGAGACGAACCGGCGCATTGTGGATCACATTTCCGATGTGAATTTATGCTATTCCGAGCACGCCCGGCGTTATCTGAACCACGAAGGCACCGCACGCGAGCGTACCTTTGTGACAGGTTCGCCCATGGCGGAGGTGCTCTGGGCCAATCTTCCCCAGATCGAAGCCTCCGATATTTTGCAGCGGCTTGGGCTGGAAAAGGGGCGCTATATCCTGCTTTCCGCCCATCGCGAGGAAAATATCGACTCTGAGGCGCATTTTCTTTCGCTGATGAACGCGGTCAATGCTCTGGCACAGCGTTATGACCTGCCGATTTTATATTCCTGCCATCCCAGAAGCGCAAAATTTATCGAAAAGCGGGGCTTTGTGTTTGACCGGCGCGTTCGGCAGCACAAGCCGCTGGGCTTCCACGATTATAATCACCTGCAAATGAATGCCTTTGCGGTGGTTTCCGACAGCGGCACGCTCCCTGAGGAGTCCAGCTTTTTCCTCTCCGTCGGCAAGCCCTTTCCTGCCGTGTGCGTCCGCACCAGCACGGAACGTCCGGAAGCGCTGGACAAAGGCAATTTCGTTCTGGCGGGGATCGAAACGGATCAGGTGCTACAAGCCGTTGAACTGGCAGTTTGTCTGAAGGAAAACGGCGATTACGGCGTGCCTGTTCCGGATTATCTGGATCGGAACGTGTCCGGCAAGGTCATCCGGCTGATCCAGTCCTATACCGGCATCGTCGACCGGACGGTCTGGCGCAAGCCCTGATAGAAATAAGGAGGGAGTTTTTTATGAGCAAGCAAATCCGTTACTATGTCAGCCGAAAGAACCCCTTGACGTGGATGGCCGCACTGATGGCCGTTGCCTCCATCGTCATGCAAATTCTGGCACTGTGCTTTGGCGAAGCACAGGTGATCTCCACATGGGACGTGTGGTGCCTGAAGGTTCTGCCCATTGCAGTTGCTCTGGGCTTTGCCTTGGACGTGCTTTTGCGCGGGCCGAAGGAGTTTTACCGCACTTCCAAACCGGTGTTCTGGGCGTGTGTCTATTTTGCCCTGATTGCGCTGGACTGGCATTTGCGCATTCAGTCCCATAAGGACATTCTTCATTCCGTCAGCTCCACCTATCAGCTCTTTGCCTATAAGCGCTATGTGGCCGCCTGTTGGGTTCTGTACCTGTCTTTTTACGTGGTCTACCGTCTCTTTGTCACGGGTAAATTCCGTCAGACCTTCGTCCTGAGCCTGATCTCTCTTGTGCCCGTGGCGGTGCTGGCTTATGATTTGGCGGTTGAAGCGGACAGCGTTGAGCCATATATGCTCATGAACAAGCTCTCCAATTTGCTCTTGGTCTGTGCCCTGTTCACCGTTACGCTTGCCATGAAGATTTTCTCCGACGGGAAATACCACCCCACATGGGGCGACCGCAAGGACGGACGCCGTGTGCGCACCCTCAGCGGAATCACCGTGGTGGCGGGCTATATCATGCCCGACCGGAATGATGCCTGCAACAATCTCCGGGACACCGTGGAGATCAGCGCCGTGGAGCGCTATATCCACAGGAAACGTGCCGAGGGTCTGACAAATTTCGGCATGATGCACGTTTTTCTGGCAACCTATGTGCGCTGCGTGAGCAAATATCCCTCCCTGAACCGCTTCTTCTCCGGTCAGCGGGTCTATCAGCGCGATGATGACATTGCGTTCACCATGACCGTGAAAAAGGATATGTCCACCGAGTCACCGGACACCACCATCAAGCTCCATCTTTCCCCGAAGGATACGGCTGAGGATGTTTATAACAAGCTCAACGCTGTCATTTCCGAGGTGAAAACTGCCGAGGAAGACAGCAGCTTTGACAACGTGGCCAATCTGCTGGCCAGTATTCCCGGTCTGATTTTGAAATTCATCGTCTGGTTCCTGAAAATGCTGGATTATTTTGGAAAGCTGCCCTCTTTCCTGACGGAACTGAGCCCGTTCCACGGCTCCGTGATTTTTACCTCCATGGGCTCTTTGGGAATACCACCGGTGGTGCACCACCTGTATAATTTCGGCAATCTCCCCGTATTTTTGGCCTTTGGCCGGAAATACCGCAAGACCGAGCTCAATTCGCAGGGAGAGCTTGTGACCCGCCGCTATGTGGACATCACCCTGAACTGCGACGAGCGAACCAACGATGGCTTCTACTATGCCACCGTTCTGAAATATTTTCAGAAAATTCTCCGCAATCCCGCCGTGCTGGACGACACTCCGGCGGAAGTCCTTCGGGATATTGACTGATATTTTTCAGCCCTTATACCGAGTTTCTTTAAAAAGTAGACATTTACAAATGGCTACTTTTTATAGCCCAGCAGAGCGTAGAAACTCGCATGAGATGCTTTTGCGCCGAACGGCACAAAAAGATTCCATGAAAGTTGCCTACTTTTCATGGAATAATCGTATTAGAAATGCCAAAAGCCCGCGGATTGGGGCGGGGTTCGTAAAACAGTTATTTTGAAAAAAGCCGAAAACTGTATGGTTTTCAAGGGGCGGCGTGACGAAAGTCACGCCGTTTCCTTTTGCATCAGTTCACTCAGTGGGATGAACCCAACGCCGTCATACTGGATGTGGATGTTCTGTCTGCGTTTTCCGCTGGACTTGTCAGGTGCTTCCACATAGATCGCCTGCACAAGCTCTCTGAGCGTATACGCATCCAGTTCTTCAATATCCACATATTTTTCGGCGGTCTGAATGAACCGTTCAATATTTTCGTTCTGTCGTTCCTGTACTTCAATTTCCTGTCGCAAGGAAATCACTTCTGTTTCAAGCTGTTTTTGCTCTGCCTCATAGTTTCTGCTCATCATCTCGAAACGGTCATCACTGAGCTTTCCGCTGGCGTTATCCTCGTAAATCTTGATGAACAGTCTTTTCAGCTCTGCGATTCTTTCTTCGGTATTACCGGCAGATAGAGGTAGCTGTCATATTTGCCGCCGGTATAAATACGGTGCCTGCCCTTGTTGTGGTCTTTCGGCATTTCCGCAGTATCAACTTTTGAGCCTGCAAACATTTCTTCACCGCCGATGGTGTACATTTCGCATCTTTCGTCCGGCATATAGGTAAATCCCTCTTTCGGCAAATTGATTTTTGCCATTTTCAGCTTGAACGGTCCCGTCCACATTTTCTTTGTTTTGTAGGGAGAAACCGTAACACGGAGAATGTCTCCCTTTTTGAATTGCAGTCCCATTGGCCAGATGAGAATGTCTAATGGGACGATTTCTCCTGCGTGAAGTTTTTGCTCCTGTGCCATAGACTGACGGGG
>CAZPRA010000022.1:0-15403 GCA_964588975.1 uncultured Oscillospiraceae bacterium
GACGGTTTCCTTTCACACTTTTCTTCCCTCCGAAACGGCAAAAAATACGTTTTTTCACAGTTTGAACAGGGTGCCAAGATCGGCACCCTGTCTTCTTATACCTTATTCAAATACCTTATTTAAATGCTTTTAAAAGCGCAGATACTCGTATAATAGCAGAAGCCCATAACAAATCCTCAATGGATTCTTATGGGCTTCTGGTATCAAATCAGCGTTATATGTCCCGTCTTCCCTGCAAGGCGCGCAGGAGCGTGACTTCATCGGCATATTCCAGTTGGCTGCCCACCGGGATGCCATAGGCAAGGCGTGTCACGCGAACCTCCATGGGGCGCAGCAGCCGGGAAATGTACATGGCCGTAGCCTCGCCCTCCGTGTCAGGGTTGGTGGCCATAATGACCTCCCGCACTTCGTCCTTCGCCACCCGCGTCAGCAGTTCCCGGATGCGAATGTCGTCCGGGCCAATGTGGTTCAGTGGGGAAATCACACCGTGGAGCACATGGTAGACCCCGGAAAACTCTCTGGCACGCTCCATGGCCACCACGTCACGCGGCTCCGCCACCACGCAAATCACACCCCGGTCACGGCTTTCGTCATCGCAGATGGGGCAAAGATCCTGATCCGTCAAATTCTGACAGCAGGGGCAAAGATGGACGGAGCGCTTCGCCTCGGAAAGAACGCTGGCAAATTCCTCCACTTCCTCCTGCGGAAGACTCAGCAGGTGAAAGGCAAGCCGCTGGGCGGTTTTCCCCCCAATGCCGGGGAGTTTAGCGAACTGCTCCGTCAGCCGTTCCAGCGCCGCAGGAAATCCCCGCATCAGAACAGACCGCCCAAATTCAGTCCGCCGGTCAGCCGGGACATATTCTGGGTGGCCTCAGCCTCGGCCATGCGCATGGCCTCATTCACCGCCGCGACGACCATGTCCTGAAGCATTTCCACATCCTCCGGGTCGACTGCCTCGGGCTGGATGGTCACGGAAATGACCTCCCGCTTGCCGCTGACCCGTGCGGTGACCATGCCGCCGCCAACGGTCGCCTCATATTCTCTGGCTTCCATTTCTTCCTGCATTTTCAGCATATCCTGCTGCATTTTCTGAGCCTGCTTGATCATGTTCATATTCATGCCGCCGCCCATACCGCCGCGATATCCGCCTTTTGCCATTTGTTCATTCTCCTTTTCAGTCTTTCATATCAATCAGCTCCGGATGTTCCTTACCGAAGCTCATCAGGCGTTCAAAGCCCTCGTTGCTGCTTTCCCGGTTCGCACCGGCGATCTGCGCCGTTACAGGCCGCCCCAAAATCTGGCTGGCACATTCCGACACGGTCTGCAAAACCTGAGGCTTATTGACCACGCTTAAAATCATATCATTGCTTGCGCTGAGGAATAACGCTCCGCCGCGCACGGTGCCCTGCACCGGTGCATTCGGCGCAGTTGAAAACATTCCCAAGGCTGGCGGCTTCAGACAGGCACGCAGCCGCTCGACCAGCTTTGGCCAAAAGCCCGCCACAACAGGCGGTTCCTCTGTTTTGGGTGCCTCCGGCACGGGCGGCTCAGTCGTCTCGTCCCAAGGAGGTGCTTCCTGTTCGTCCGCTTCCGGCGCCTTTTCTGTCGCAGGAGCGCTTTCAGGCGCCGCCACGACCTGACCCCGTGCAATTTTGTTTTCCAGACGGCTCAGCCTGGCGTTGAGCGCCTGAAGATCCGTTCTGGCTTCCGGCTCGCAGAGGCTTATGATGCACAGCTCCGCGTCAATGCGGCGGTTGCCGCTCGTCTGAAATCCCGCCGCCGTTTTGCGCAGAAGATCCGTCATGCGCAAAAGCTCGCCGGGGCCAAAGAGGTTCAAAAGCCGGGTAAGCTCCTGCATGGTGCAAATGCCGGAAACCATGGAAGAAGACCGCTTTGCCGTGTGCAAAATCAGAAGATCCCGACTGACGGCGCAAAGCTCGTCAAGCATGGCAGAAAGATCCTTGCCCTCGGCATATTGGCTGCTGAACAGCTCCAGCGCCTTCGGGCAATCGTGCTCGCCAATGGCCGTGAGCATGGCTGCCGTCATCTGCGTTCCGGCAAGGCCAAGCGTGGCACAGACCTGCTGCGTGTCGATTTTTCCGCCAGCGGCAGAGGCGCACTGATCCAAAAGGCTGATGGCATCGCGCAGACCTCCGTCTGCAAGGCGGGCAAGATAGGCCGCAGCCTCCGGCTCCAGCTCCAGATTTTCCCGGTAGGCAATGAAGCTCAGGCGGTCGGCAATGTCCTCGGGCAAAATTCGCCGGAAGGAAAAACGCTGGCAACGGGAGAGTATGGTGGCCGGAACCTTGTGCAGCTCCGTGGTCGCCAGGATGAACAGAAGGTGCTCCGGCGGCTCCTCGATGATTTTCAGCAGGGCGTTAAAGGCGCTGATGGAAAGCATATGCACCTCGTCGATGATATACACCCGCTTTTTGACCTCTCCGGGGCTGTAGACCGCGTCATCCCGCAGGGCACGGACGTGATCCACGCCGTTGTTGGAGGCGGCGTCGATTTCCAGAACATCCATGCAGGCGCCGGCGTCGATGCTCCGGCAGGCGGCACAGCGGTTGCAGGGATTGCCGTCCTCAGGGTGCTCACAGTTGACTGCCTTGGCCAGAATTTTGGCGCAGGAGGTCTTGCCGGTTCCACGGGTGCCGGTGAACAGATAGGCATGGCTCATCCGCCCAGTCATGAGCTGATTTTTCAGCGTTTGGGTTATGGCGGTCTGGCCGACTACGTCGTCAAAGGTCTGCGGACGGTATTTGCGGTAAAGTGCCTGATACATTCTGTTCACCTCCCAAGCTCTAGTATAAACCATTTCCGGCAAAAAAGCAATCACGAAATCGCAAACAAGACGTTTGGGGCACGCTTCTCACAGAAGCGTGCCCCAAACGGAAAATTCGACCCATGACAAGATCGCACACCCATATTTGAGCCTGAAACCATGCCCGTTTCCCATGCAGCCAGCTCAGAAACGGCGTCCTTGCGGCACACGGGCAGATCCGCTTAATGCTGCTCGGTTCCCCGCCTGACATGGTTCACGGGAGTCCGTTGCGCAAGACCGATCCCTCAACACCGCTTACATGGACAGGCAGCACAGCTCAGACCCGGGTATGGGAATTCATCCCTGCTATAGCGGATTGCAGGCAACAGGGCACCGCTATCTCCCCGACTAGTGCGACCTTGTCATAGGTCGAAATATATATTGCTTTCTCAGCCGATTTCGGCTAGCTTATCCTCGATGAAGTCCGCCAGATCGCCGATGGTCTCCAGCTTTAAATCGCCCTCCATCTCAAAATCCACGCCCAGCTCTTCCTCCATGTCCATGATCATCTCCACCATGTCCAGAGAATCCAGATGCAGATTTTCAAAGGTGGTGTCACGATCCATATCCTCTGCGGGAATGTCAAGCTGCTGCGCAAGGTATGTTCTGATCTTCTCGTACATAATATGTTCCTCCCTCGGTATCTGTGTACAACTGTTATGATACGAATTTTTTCGACAATGTCAAGAGGTTTTTTTGCAATTGTCAGTTTAAGAAATCTTTTAATACCTTTGAGCGCGAGGGATGGCGGAGTTTTCGCAGAGCTTTGGCCTCGATTTGGCGAATTCGTTCCCGCGTCACCTGGAATTCATCGCCCACTTCCTCCAGTGTATGCATTCTGCCGTCGATCAATCCATAGCGCAGGCACAAAACCCGTTCCTCTCTGGGCGTGAGCGTTTTCAGAACACCCGCAAGCTGCTCCTGCAAAAGCACGTACGACGCCACATCCGAAGGCTCGGAGGCAAGCTCATCCTGAATGAAATCGCCCAGATGACTGTCATCTTCCTCACCAACCGGCGTTTCCAGCGAGATCGGTTCCTGCGCAACGCGCATGACCTCTGCCACCTTTTCCTCGGGAAGGCTCAGCTTTTTTGCAATCTCCCAAGCGGTCGGTTCCCGGCCAAGGTCCTGAACCAGCTCGTGAGAAGCTCTGGAAACGCGGTTGATCGTCTCGACCATGTGAACGGGAATGCGGATGGTGCGGGCATGATCCGCTATTGCGCGGGTGATGGCTTGACGCACCCACCATGTGGCATAGGTGGAAAATTTATAGCCCTTGGTGTGGTCAAATTTCTCGACCGCCTTGATCAGGCCAAGATTGCCCTCCTGAATCAAATCCAAAAACGGCAGACCACGGCCAACATAGCGCTTGGCAATGGAGACGACCAGACGCAAATTAGCCTCCACCATGTGCTGCTTTGCCTTTTCATCGCCCTGCGCCATGCGCTCGGCCAATGCCAACTCCTCCTCCGGCGTCAAAAGGGAAATTTTTCCGATTTCTTTCAGGTACATCCGAACGGGGTCGTTCAGGCTCATCACCTCTGACATTGCCTCAGTGTCTACCAGCTTTTCTTCCTCCACCTTGCGGATCTCGTCGTCGCTGGGCAGGCAGTCCTCCGGCTTGGTCAAAAGTTCCACCACGTCGGAGACGTCGATCTGCACACCCGCCTTCTCCAGCGCGTCATAAATCAGATTGGTCTGCTTTTCGTCAGCGTTCACCGCCTCTAAGGTGTCGATGATGTCCTTGGACTGAATGCGTTTCTCTTTGACTGCCTTTTCCAAAAGCTCTTGCAATTTTACGTGCAGTTCGTCCATGTTATGTACCTCCATAACCTTTTTTCTTCCGCAGACGTTCCTGTATCGCCCGCAGATCTTCTGCGCCGAGAACCTGAGATTGCTGATATTCTGCGCAGATCACCCGGATGCAATCCTGAAACGCGTCATGAGAGATAGGCCCCTCCTGCTTTTGCAACACCGCGGTGAAATGTGCCATTTCTGACTGGTTTAAGACCTCCGAAAGGCCGGAGACGTTCACGGAAAGCTCCTCGTTCCAGCGCTGACGAAGCGCTTCAAAGGCTCTGCCGAACATGGGAACGCTGAACTGCTGAGCGCTAAGCTTCCCGGTCTGGGCAAACAGCGCCGGCTCCGTCAGGAGCATTCGCAAAAGGCTTTCCTCCGCCATGGCCGAGCGCACGTTGTCATAGCGCAGCTCACGCGCCTTTGGCTGTCTGGCAGCGACGGCCTCCAGATTTTGCTTTTCGCGGGACTTTTTTTCCTTTGCGCCGCGGCGTTTATAGGCGCGGTCGATTTCCAGCTTCATGACCTCCGGAGTCAGCCCGGCCATCTGCGCCGCCTTGCCGCCATAAAGCTCCCGTTCCACCGGGGTGGTATAGCTGGCAATCAACTCTGCCGCTGCCTTGGCAAATTCAACCTTTTGGGCATCCAGCGTCAGGTCATACTGCCTTTGCAGGGCATTCAGCCGGTACTCCGCCTGATTTTCCGAGCCTTCCAGCAGCAGCCGGAAGCGCTCCGCGCCGTATTTTTTAATAAACTCATCCGGGTCTTTTGCCCCCTGCACCCGAAGCACCTTCACCCGCAGGCCGGTCTTTTCCAGCATGGGAATGGCGCGCTGGGTGGCATTCTGGCCAGCGGTGTCCGCGTCATAAATCAGAACGACCTCGTCGGTGTATTTGGACAGAAGGTCGGCGTGCTCCTGCGTCAAGGAAGTTCCCAAAGAGGCCACGGCGCAGTCAAAGCCCGCCTGATGCAGAGCAATGGCGTCCATATAGCCCTCGGTGAGAATGATCCTCCCCTGTTTGCTCTTTTTCACGATGTTCATGGCAAAGAGATTCCGGCGCTTGTTAAAAATCAGGGTCTCCGGGGAATTGAGATATTTGGGGGTGGAGTCGTCCAGCACCCGTCCGCCAAAACCGATCACATTTCCCCGTACATCTATGATGGGAAACATCAGCCGGTTGCGGAAACGGTCATAAAGCGTGCCCTTTTCGCGGTTCTGCAAGACCAGACCCGCATCGAGCAGTTCTTCCTTCGTAAAGCCCGCGCCGGTCATGGCGTCCAGCAGAGCGCTCCACTGGTTGGGGGCAAATCCCAATCCGAAGCGGGTCACCGTTGCGGCGGAAAGCCCACGCTTTTCCAGATATGCCCGCGCCTGTGAAGCATGCGGGGCTTTGAGCTGCTCGTGGAAAAAGCGGCCTGCGGCCTTGCACAGCGCCCAGAGGCGCTCTTTCTTTTTGTATTGGGAGGCGTTGGCGGCATCTTCCGGCATCTCAAGCCCACCCCGTTTGGCCAGAAAGCGCACCGCATCGGAATAGCTGAGATTTTCAATCTCCATGATGAAATTGATGACGCCGCCGCCTTTGTGACAGCCGAAGCAGTAGCATATCCCCTTTTCGGGATTGACGGAAAAGGAAGCTGTTTTTTCCCCGTGGAAGGGGCAAAGGCCAAAGAGGTTACTGCCTTTTCGGGTGAGCGCCACATACTGCCCCACCACATCCTCAATGGGATTTCGGTTATTCAGTTCATCCAGAAATGCCGGGGAAAAGGCCATGTCCGGCAGCTCCTTTCCTATCCACGCACCTGCCAGGCCGTGGGAATGAACAGCTCGTCATATTTGTACATTGCGTATTTATCCGTCATGCCCGCGATATAATCGCAGACGGTTCGTTCCATGCCGTCAAAATCCAGTTGTGGCCGGAAATCCGGCGGCAGCTTGTCCGGATTTTTGACATAAAATTCATATAGCTGCTGCAAAATCCGGCGTGCCTTGGCTTCCTCGCCCTTGGCCACCGGGTTGCGGTAGACCCGCTCGAACATGAACTCCCGCAAAGATTGCATACTGCGCTCAACCTCGTTGTCCATGCCCAGCTCGCCCGTGGTGAGGGTGTGGCTGACCATGTTGGTCACAAGCGTGTTGATGCGCAGGGCATGGGTCTGCCCCAGAATTTCGGTGATTTCCCGGGGAATATCCTCATCCGTGAGGATCCCGGCGCGCATGGCATCGTCAATGTCGTGGTTAACATAGGCAATCTTGTCCGCCCGGCGGACGATTTGACCTTCCCAAGTCTCCGGCAGCCGCGCCGAGGAGGAATGGCCTAGAATTCCCATGCGGACTTCATAAGTCAGGTTCAGCCCAAGGCCGTCCTTTTCCAGAATATCCACCACCCGCAATGACTGCTCATTGTGGTGGAAGGGCTGACCCATGACCTCTGTGAGAGCTACTTCTCCGGCGTGGCCGAAGGGAGTGTGCCCCAGATCATGTCCCAGCGCAGTGGCCTCTGCCAGATCTTCATTCAGACCCAAGGGGCGGCAAATGGCTCTGGCAATGCGGGCAACTTCCAGCGTGTGGGTCATGCGGGTGCGGTAATGGTCGCCCTCCGGCTGCAAAAACACCTGCGTTTTGTGCATCAGCCGCCGGAAGGATTTGCTGTGAAGGATTCGGTCGCAATCCCGCTGATAGCAGGTGCGCATTTCATTTTCGCCGGGTTCCTCCGCTCTTAAGCGGCCATGGCTTTCGTCCGAAAACTGTGCGTTCGGAGAAAGACGGGTGTGTTCCTCCCGCTCCAACTGCTCCCGAATGGTCATTATGTATCCTCCCCACTCAGCGGAAAGGCTCGGTATTCCTGCTCACCCGTCAGAGCCTCGATGGTTCCGGCAGACAGATCCAGCACCCTGTCCAAAAAAGGCTGAGTCTGTTGCTCCGGCAGGAGCAGGTCAAAGCTCACATCCGCGCCAAAATCCGTTTGTTTGATCACGCCTTCAAAGGCAGAAATTTCCAGTTTGATCCGCTCGTACCACCCATAGGGACAGGGCAGATAAACATTTGTCCAGACCCGCTTGACTGAGCGCCCCGCAGCGTCCAAAGCAAGCTTTGCACTGTGGGCATAGGCGCGGACAAGGCCGCCCGCACCGAGCAAAATGCCGCCAAAATAGCGGGTCACAACGCAGGTGACATTATAAATACCTTCCCTTTGAAGCACCTGCAAAACTGGCATTCCTGCCGTGCCGCCGGGCTCTCCGTCATCAGAAAAACGGGTGGCACCGTCGCGGATGATATAGGCATAAACATTGTGCGTGGCATCCCAGTGCTTTTCCCGCATTTCCTTCAGGCGGGCAAGCGCCTGTTCCTCGGTGTCGGTGCAGAAAATATGCCCGATAAAGCGGGAACGTTTTTCCGTCCACTCCACGCTGGCATCCGCCGTGGGAACCAGATATTCCTTCACGGCGTTTCCTCCCACAAATAGCGGCGGAAGCGCCCATAAAGCTCGCTCTGGCAGTGGACGTGGACAAGAATGCCGTTTGCGTCATATTCGGTGGAAAGCACCTGCGTCTGCTGGTGCAAAAGCTCCAAAATACCCGCCTCGCTGTAAGGCAGAAGAAAACGAACGTCATGAAGCTGACCCAGAAGGGTCTGCTCAATACGGCTCAGAAGCGCTTCCGTTCCAAGGCCGCTGCGGGCGCAGATGGGAATATCCCGGTCGCTCACCGGAAGCTCATCTGGGTTTTGCAGCAGATCTGCCTTGTTGTAGCAGCGAAGCACCGGCACATCCGCTCCGGCAAGCTTTTCAATGAGCTTGTCCACCACGGCAATGTGTGCCTCCCGTTCCGGGTCTGAGGCGTCAATCACGTGCAAAAGCAGATCGGCATACTGAAGTTCTTCCAACGTTGCCTTGAACGCCTCCACCAGATGGTGCGGCAACTTTGCAATAAAGCCAACAGTGTCGGACAGAAGAATTTCCAGATGGTCAGAGATCCGCAGCCGGCGAGTGGTGGTGTCCAGCGTGTCAAACAGACGGTCATTTGCGGGGATTCCCGCATCCGTCAGGCAGTTGAGAAGGGTGGATTTTCCGGCATTGGTATAGCCCACCAGCGCCACCACGGGCATGGAATTTTTCTGTCGGCGCGCCCGCTGCACGCTCCGCACCCGGCGCACTTCCTCCAATTCTTCCTCGAGGCGGTCAATGCGCCTGCGAATGTGGCGGCGATCCGTCTCGAGTTTGCTTTCGCCGGGACCGCGGGTGCCAATGCCGCCGCCCAGACGGGACATGGATTTTCCCATGCCGGACAGTCTGGGCAACAGATAGCGGTACTGCGCCAGCTCCACCTGAAGCCGGCCTTCCGCCGTTTTGGCCCGCTGTGCAAAAATATCCAAAATCAGTGCGCTGCGATCCAGCACCGTCACGCCGGTGATATCCTCCAACGCCCGGATCTGTGAAGGAGAGAGCTCATTGTCAAACACCACCAGATTGGCACTCGTCTGCTCCAAAAGCTGGCACAATTCCTGCGCTTTTCCTTCGCCAATGAAGCTGTGGGGGTCAGGAACGTGCCGGTTCTGCAAAAGCTTTGCCGCGCACAAGCCACCTGCCGTTTCCAGCAGCGCTTCCAGCTCATCCAGTGATTCATATGTAGCGGTTTCCTCCGGCCGGAAACAGTCTGCGTTCAGGCCGACCAGCACCGCTTTTTCGCAGGGGTTGTGCTCCAGTTGCTCCATGGGCTCCTCCCAAAAAACTCCAAAATATGACAAAAAATGAAAAAAGTCCGCACCGGTACGATGCAGACTTTGCTCATTACTTCAGGCCGAACTTCTTATTAAAGCGGTCAACGCGTCCGCCGGTGTCAACCAGCTTCTGTTTGCCGGTATAGAAAGGGTGGCACTTGGAGCAAATTTCGACCTTGATGTCCTTCTTGGTGGAACCGGTCTCAATGATTTCACCACAAGCACAGCGGATCGTCGTCTGTTCGTACTTCGGATGGATACCTTCCTTCATGAGATTCACCTCTTTCTTCTTCTTCGTAAAAGGGCAATCTGCCCCCGTATTTTCAACGCCAGAATATAGTATCACAATTCGTCAGGAATTGCAAGCATTTTTTTCATCTTTTCGGAAAAACTTTTTCCCACAACCGCAATATATTGTGTTTTTCCTCAGTCTTCCGGCATTTCCTCCGGTCTTGCGACCTCAATTCCAAAGGAATTTGCCCAGAAGCCGGGCTTGATATAGGTCTTGGCGTACATATTGGGCGTCTCAGGCGTCAGGGTAAAGGTCAAATCGTTACACTTTCGGGACATACCGATGGCAATGTGCAGGTTATAAGTGCCATAAGGCAGCGGGATAATCAGGCTTTCCTTGTTGGCGATATAGCCATAAGGGGTTCCGTTGATGTAAATGCCAAAGGCACCGGCCACGCCATAAAAGCTGCCCTTGCGGTAAAGCTGGAGCTTTGCCGGCTGGTTGACATAGAGCGTGTTGTTGCACTTGGGGCACTGGGTGTCGTGATTTGTGTTGAGAACCTCGCCGCAGTAAGGACATCTCAGGCGGTATTTGATTGCCATTGTTCTCTCTCCTTTTTTGTTTGCTTTGCGCAAAGCTGATTATAGCAAATATCACTTTTCGTGTCAAGCGCGGATATAGCTCACCTTCTCATTTCGTTCAGGCTTTTCCGTTTCTCCCTGGCAAAACAGGCCGTAAAGTGCCTGACAGCGCCGCTCCAGCTCTGCATAGTCGCCCTCCGGCGGACGCTCACCGGGATGCAGCAAACGAAGCGAACCGTTCTCCCGGATCCGACGCAGAAGCTTTCCGCCCTGTTCATTTGCCGCCAATATTCGCACATAAGTGGCGCTTTGCGCCATCTGCTTTTCGCTCAGTCCAAGAAAGGCACACAGGAGCATCCGTTGCAGGCGGCTGCGGGTATAGCGCTTGCTTTTGGCGGCGGTAAGAATATCCTCCAGGGTGTTTTCCTCCCGACAGGCATTCATCAGTCTGTGCCAAAGCCCTTCCGAGCCGAACGGAAGCGCCTCGAATTCCGTCTCCGTCATGCTCCGCACGCGTGCCAGCACAGCCCGCTCCCCTGCGCAAAGCGTATGTCGGGGTGCGGCACTTTGAAGTTCCCACGCCTCAGGAGGCATAAAGTCCCGCCAATCTTCTCGCCCGCGCAAAACAGACGCAGAGGGCGCTTGTGGAGCGTTGCTGTCGTGGTAGTTTCCCTCCCGTTTCATCGTAACGGGCTGAATAGAGCTGTTCTGCCGGAGCAGCGCCTTGCAGTATTCCACGCCAAGAATGTCGTTCGGTCTTTCCAGCACGCTGCTGTCCCGGCCAAGCCGCTCCACAGCCTTCTGCCTCGCAGAAGGAAAGGAAAGTCCCTGCGCCAGCGCGTCTTTCAGGGCTTCTTTGAAGCTCTCCTTCAAAAGAAGTTCCGCCATGTCCATCAAAGGCTCAATCTCGCCCGTTTCGCTGCCGAAGTAGAGCCGGTCGACACAGCCAAGGCGTTCAAAAAGCGCAACACTTCCGTCTGCAAAGCCCTCTGCCGAGCGCAGCGCGTAGGTCACAGGCAGCTCCAGCACCAGATCGGCACCGCAGGAAACGGCTGCCTTTGCCCTTGCCAGCCTGTCGCATATGGCCGGCTCCCCCCGCTGAACGTAGTTCCCGCTCATCAGGCAGATCACGCCACCCGTCTCCTTTGCGGCGGCAAGCTGTCTGGCGTGGCCGTTGTGAAAGGGATTGTATTCACAGATGATTCCGGTTATTTTCACAAAAAATCCTCTCTTTTCCAAAATTGCTCTTGCCACGGAGACAAATCTATTATAGAATAGTGTTGTATGTGCTAATACTATCATGAATTCTTTCAAAAGAAAACAAGAAATTAACAGGAGTTGAAGCAATATGAAAATTCTCGTAATCAACGCAGGCAGTTCTTCCCTGAAATATCAGCTCATGGATCCCCAGAGCGGTGACGTGTTCGCCAAGGGTCTGTGCGAGCGCATTGCCATTGACGGCCGCCTGACCCACAAGGTCCCCGCCAAGGACATCAAGGTGGAGCGGGAAATCCCCATGCCCACCCATTCCGAGGCCATTGCCGCGGTTCTGGAAATTCTGGTAGATCCCGTCAACGGCGTTCTTGCCTCCACTGACGAGATCGACGCCATCGGCCATCGCGTCCTCCATGGCGGCATGAAGTTTGTGGACTCCTGCATCATCGACGAAGCCTGCAAGCAGGCAATCCGGGAATGTATTCCCCTTGGCCCTCTCCACAATCCCGCCAATCTCATGGGCATCGAAGCCTGCGAAAAGGTCATGCCTGGCAAGCCTCAGGTCGCCGTGTTCGACACTGCCTTCCATATGACCATGCCTCCCAAGGCCTATCGCTATGCCATCCCCACCAAGTATTATGAAGAAGACTCCCTTCGCCGCTATGGTTTCCACGGCACCAGCCACAAGTTCATTGCCCGCCGCGCTGCTGAGCTCATGGGCACCAAGAACTTTAAGCTGGTCAACTGCCATCTGGGCAACGGTTCTTCCATGTCCGCTGTGAAGGACGGCAAGTGCCAGGATACCACCATGGGGCTGTCCCCTCTGGCCGGTGTTCCCATGGGCACCCGCTCCGGCGACATTGACCCCTGCATTGTGCAGTTCATCTGCAATAAGTACGGCATGAGCGTGGACGACTGCCTGACCATGCTGAACAAGCAGTCCGGCGTGAAGGCTCTGTCCGGCGTTTCCTCCGACTTCCGTGATCTGGAAGCCGGCGCCGCTGAGGGGAACGAAAACTGCCAGCTCGCTCTGGACAAGTTCTGCTATGAAGTTGCCAAGTATGTGGGCGCTTATGCTGCCGCGCTGAACGGTCTGGATATGCTCACCTTCACCGCCGGTGTGGGCGAAAACGGACCGGATACCCGTCAGGCCATCTGCGATTATCTGTCCTTCATGGGCGTGAAGCTGGACCCCGAAAAGAACAAGGTTCGCGGCAAGGAAATGTGCATTTCCACCCCGGATTCTTCCGTGCAGGTTTGGGTCATCCCCACCAACGAAGAACTGATGATCGCTCAGGATACTGCCGAGCTGTGCTGCAAATAAACAATTGTTTCCCTGCCCTCTGTGGCAGGGAATTTTATAAGGAGGAACAAGCTATGAATGTATCGGAACGTTTCCTGAACTATGTCGCCTTTGACACTCAGTCGGACGAAAGCAGCGAAAGCTGCCCCTCCACGGAAAAGCAAAGGCTTTTGGGTACCGCTCTGGTGGAGGAAATGAAGGCCATGGGCGTACAAGACGTCCGCATGGATGAGCACGGCTATGTTTACGGCACCGTCCCGGGAGACCCATCGGTTCCCGCCATTGGGCTCATCGCCCACATGGACACCTCACCGGACTGCTCTGGGGAGAATATTCAGGCACGCATTGTGGAATATACCGGCCAGCCCATTGTGCTCAACGGGGAAAAGAACATCCTTCTGTCTGACGTGGATTACCCCGTTTTGTCCCGGCACGTTGGCAAGCACCTCATCGTCACCGACGGCACCACCCTTCTGGGCGCCGATGACAAGGCGGGTATCGCGGAAATCCTCACCGCTGCGGAAGAACTCATGGCCGAGGGACTTCCCCACGCCACGCTGCACATTGCCTTCACGCCGGACGAGGAGATCGGTCGCGGCGCGGATCGCTTCGATTTGGCGCATTTTGGCGCCGCGTATGCCTATACCGTAGACGGCGGCGGACTGGGCGAGCTGGAATATGAGAATTTCAATGCCGCCTCTGCCCGCGTCACCTTCACCGGCCGCAATGTCCATCCCGGCAGCGCAAAGCACATCATGCGCAATTCCCAGCACATTGCCATGGAATTTGACGCCCTGCTTCCTGTGCACGACCGTCCGGAGTCCACAGAGGGCTACGAGGGCTTTGCGCACCTGTGCGAAATGCACGGCGAAGTGGAGCAAAGTACGCTCGAATATATTATCCGCGACCACGACCGGACAAAATTCGAAGCCCGAAAAGAGAGCTTTTTGCGAATTGCCGATTTTCTGAACGAAAAATACGGCGCAGGCAGCGTGACGGTCAGCATCCGGGACAGCTACTATAATATGAAGGAGAAAATCCTCCCGGTCATGCACATCGTGCATGCAGCAGAGCAGGCCATGCAGGACTGCGGCGTCACGCCCAAATCTGTCCCCATTCGCGGCGGCACGGACGGTGCCCGTCTTTCCTATGAAGGGCTCCCCTGCCCCAATCTGTTCACCGGCGGCGAAAATTTCCATGGTCGCTTCGAATTTATCCCCGTTGAGGATATGGAAGCATCCGTCCGGGTGCTCAAGCGTATTCTCCGTCAGCCCTGCAAGCGTTGACGCCAAAAACCGCCGGGAAACGTTCTTCCTTTCCCGGCGGTTTTTTCATGCCCGGTTCCTGTGACGCTTCATTCCTTCCAAAAATTCTCTCAAAAATCTGTAGAAAGCTATTGACAAACCGTAGCTTTTCCTGTATGCTTAGGAAGCTGGCACAAGATATTGTGCCAATTTCGCGAAAGAACCACAAAATAACCGCACAAAAAAGAGGGATGTCATGAAAATCGGCGGTCTGCAAAAGCTCACGCTGCTGGATTATCCAGAGCACGTAGCCTGCACGGTTTTCCTTCAGGGCTGCAATTTTCGCTGTCCCTTCTGCCACAACACGCCGCTCATCGTCGGCACAAAGTCACTTCCCGTCTCTGAGTTGATGGACTTTCTCAAAAAGCGTCAGGGACTTCTCGACGGCGTGGCCGTCACCGGCGGCGAGCCCCTTCTCTCCCCGGATCTGGGCGATTTTCTCCGTCCAATCAAAGATATGGGCTATTGCATCAAGTTGGACACCAACGGCAGCTTTCCTGACCGTCTTGCTGCGCTTATGGAAGAAGGTCTGGTGGACTATGTTGCCATGGACATTAAAAATGCCCCGGAAAAGTACGACCTGACCGCCGGTGTCGCAGGTTTTCTCCCCCGAGTGGAGGAAAGCGTCCGGCTTCTGATGTTGGGCAGTGTCCCCTTTGAATTCCGCACCACCGTGGTGGCCGAGCTTCATGAGGCGGCTGACTTCCACAAAATCGGCGCATGGCTTCAGGGCACAGAGCACTATTTCCTCCAGAGCTATGTGGATTCCGGCAACATTCTCACTGCCGGTCTGCACGCCGTAGCTCCTTCCGAAATGGAAAACTACCTGGCAATCGCCAGAGAATATATACCAAATACACTTATTCGCGGAATGTAATATGAAAAGGAGAACGAAATCATGTATCAAGTTGTAAAGCGCAACGACAAAACCGTAGATTTTGACATCAGCAAAATTGCCCTTGCCATCAAAAAGGCATTTAACGCGCAGGATCGGGAATATACTGACAGCGTGATTGATTTTCTGGCGCTGAAAGTCACGGCAGACTTTGAGCCCAAGGTCAAAGACGGCCGCATCGCCGTGGAAGACATTCAGGACAGCGTGGAGTCCGTTCTTGGCCGTGCCGGTTACGGCGACGTGGCCAAAGCATATATTCTCTATCGCCGTCAGCGGGAAAAGCTGCGCAACATGAAATCAACCATTCTGGACTATAAGGAGCTGGTCGACAGCTATGTTAAGGTGCAGGACTGGCGCGTAAAGGAAAATTCCACCGTCACCTATTCTGTGGGCGGCCTGATTTTGTCCAACTCCGGCGCCATCACCGCCAACTACTGGCTCAGCGAGATCTATGACGATGAGATCGCCAATGCCCACAAGAACTGCGACTTGCACATTCATGACATGTCCATGCTCACAGGCTACTGTGCCGGTT
>CAZPRA010000023.1:0-15175 GCA_964588975.1 uncultured Oscillospiraceae bacterium
CCGGTAGACGGACTCGAACCCCCGACCTGCTGATTACAAATCAGCTGCTCTACCAGCTGAGCTATACCGGCATCTCAAACGAGCATGGTTATTATAACGACAGTTTTCTGATTTGTCAACACCTTTTTTTCTTTTTTTCGCTTTCTTTTTCAAAGTGCTTACAAACGCTTTCCGCATTGAATTTTTTTCCTGCACATGATATAATTGTTACATTCTCATCCTTCGGAGGTTTTTATGCTTCCTGCTATCTTTTTGGAAAAAATGTCCGTGCTGCTGGCTGACGAATGGCCCGCCTTTTTGAACGCTTACAATGAGCCCTTTCACGCAGGCTTGCGCTTCAATCCCCTGAAATGCAAGCCTTTGCCGCTTCCCTTTTTGGCAGAAGCAATTGACTGGGCCGAAAATGCCTTTGCGCTGCTTCCAGGCGCACGTCCGGGGCGGTATCCCCTGCACGATTCCGGGGCATACTATCTTCAGGAGCCCAGCGCCATGGCACCTGCGGAACTTTTGGCGCCAGAGCCGGGTGAACGCGTTCTGGATCTGTGCGCGGCACCGGGCGGCAAGAGCACACAGCTTGCCGCGCGCATGAACGGAGTCGGACTTTTGGTTTGCAATGAAATCCATCCGAAGCGCGCTAAAGTTCTTTCCTCCAATATCGAACGGATGGGAATTGCAAACGCTCTTGTGCTCAATGAGCACCCGGCGAAGCTTGCGGAACGCTTTGGGGCATATTTCGACCGGATTTTAGTCGATGCGCCCTGCTCCGGCGAGGGAATGTTCCGTAAGGAAGAGGCCGCCATTCAGGATTGGAGCCCGGAAACGGTTCAGATGTGCGCTGCGCGGCAACAGGAAATTCTTGGCTCTGCCGCGCAAATGCTGCGACCCGGTGGGCGATTGGTCTATTCCACCTGCACCTTTTCTCCGGAGGAAAACGAGGGCGTGATTTCCGCCTTTTTAATGTCGCATCCGGATTTTTCCGTGGAGCCGGTGAAAGCACCGTGGTTTGACCGTGGCCGACCGGAATGGATTAGTAAGCCTGCGGCAGGAGTGGAGAACTGCTTCCGCCTTTGGCCGCACAAGCTCCATGGCGAGGGGCATTTTGCAGCCGTTTTGCGCCGGACAGACGGCGCTGGCGACAGTTCGTCTTCTTCCGCCACAACCGTGGCGATGCCCAGAGCCATTGCGGACTTCATCCGGCAAAATCAGCTTCCGATTTCGCCAGAGCAACGTGTTTTGGCCTTTGGCGATACGTTTTTCCTTCCGCCGGAAGAATTGCCGTCTCTGGACGGGCTGAAGGTGCTGCGCGCGGGACTTGAACTGGGCGAGCTTCGGAAGGAGCGGTTTGTTCCGGCTCACGCTCTTGCGCTTTGGCTTCACGACTTTCCGGAAAAGCTGTCTCTTGCTTCTGAAAGTCAGGAAATCACGGCCTATCTTCGCGGAGAAACGCTTTTCGGCGCACAAAACGGCTGGGCGCTGCTCTGCGCGGATGGGATCAGTCTGGGCTGGGTCAGGGGCAGCCAGGGCGTTTTGAAAAATCACTATCCCAAAGGACTTCGTCGCATTTAAAAAGTTTTGGACAATTTTCCTTAATTTTCGCACAATTGTTTGCATTTTTGTCACAATAAATTCGTCAATTGATATATTTCTGCTACCGGTTTGTTATTTTCCCCTTTACAAGTTCTGCTAACTATGGTATAATCTCAAATAGTCTCCCCTTTCCTGCCTTTAGGCGGAACTTATTTGATCACTCCCAATTTGAGAGGTTTTGAATGATTCAATATCGAATTGAAGGCGGCAGGAGCCTGAGCGGTACCGTTACCATCAGCGGCGCCAAAAATGCCGCCGTTGCTATATTACCCGCAACCCTTCTGGTCAACGGCACCTGCCGCATTGAGAACGTTCCCGATATTTCAGATGTTCGGCTCCTTTTGGAAATTCTGGACAGCATGGGCGCAAAAATTCAACGCCTAAGCCCCAACACGCTGGAAATCACCTGCACTCATGTGCGCGATGCCGAGGCGTCTGACGCTCTGGTGCGCCGCATTCGTGCTTCTTACTATCTCATCGGTGCGCAGCTTGGCCGTTTCGGTCACGCCAGAGTTGCTTTGCCCGGCGGCTGCAATTTTGGCCCCAGACCCATCGACCAGCACATCAAGGGCTTTGAGGCCATCGGCGCTCAGGTCGAAATGCGCAATGCCTATGTTTGCGCGACGGCGCCGGAAAGCGGCCTGACCGGCGGACGCGTCAATCTGGACGTCGTTTCCGTGGGCGCAACGATGAATATTATGATCGGTGCGGTTCTGGCCAACGGTACCACCATCATCGAAAACGCCGCCAAGGAACCGCATATCGTCGACCTTGCCAACTTCCTCAATGCCATGGGCGCCAAGGTTTCCGGTGCCGGTACGGACGTCATCAAAATTCGCGGCGTTCGCTCGCTGCACGGCGGTTTTTACTCCATCATTCCTGACCAGATCGAAGCCGGCACCTATATGGCGGCGGTTGCCGCCGTCGGCGGGGATGTTCTGGTGCAGAATGTCATTCCCAAGCATATGGATACCATTTCCGCAAAGCTGCGCGAAATGGGCGCCCGCGTGACGGAATATGACGACGCCATCCGCGTTGAGCGACACGGAATTCTGCGCCGTGCAAACGTCAAGACACTTCCCTATCCCGGCTTTCCCACGGATATGCAACCGCAGATCGCCGTGTGTATGTGCCTTGCCTCGGGCGTGAGCGTGATTACCGAAAGTATTTATGACACCCGTTTCCGCTATTGCGCAGAGTTGAACCGCATGGGTGCCTCCATCAAGGTTGACACCAAAATCGCCGTGATTTCCGGCGTGGATCGGCTGCATGGCTGCACGGTTCATGCCTGTGACCTTCGCGCCGGTGCCGCTATGGTCATTGCCGGCCTGTGTGCAGACGGCGTGACCACCATTGAGGAAGTGGAATTTATTGAGCGCGGGTATGAGAATTTTGTGGGCAAGCTCCAGGAACTTGGTGCAAATATCAAGCGCATCGACAATCCGCAGCTTGAAAGCGTCTCATCCGCAGGATAATTCAAAATGCACATCCTGCCGGATGTGCATTTTTTGGGAGCTCGTATGGATATTTTTGTAACGGTTTTGGAATTGATCGGCACGGTGGCGTTCGCTGCCTCCGGTGCACTGACAGCCATGAAAAAGAATATGGACCTTTTGGGAATCGTGGTTCTGGGCGTGGTCACCGCCGTCGGCGGCGGGATCCTTCGCGATATCGTCCTTGGCTCCACACCGCCTTTGGCCTTTCGTAACCCGCTTTGCACCTGTGTTGCAACAGCTACTTCCCTTTTGCTCTTTATCCCATATCTTCGCCGTCCCATCATGAAAAATCACCGTCTGTTTGACCTGGTCATGCTGGTGATGGATTCCATCGGCCTTGGCATTTTTACCGTGATGGGAATCTGGATCGCCCGGGAGCTTTCTCCGGACTATCGCATATTTCTCCTTGTCTTTGTTGGCGTACTCACGGGCGTTGGCGGCGGCGTTCTGCGGGATATGCTGGCCGGAGAAACCCCTTACATTTTCGTCAAGCACATCTATGCCTGTGCTTCTTTAGCCGGTGCGCTTCTTTGCGCTCTGCTTTGCCGCGTTATTCCGGTTTATGTTGCGATGGTCAGCGGCGTAGTTGTGGTGCTGGCGCTTCGGCTCCTATCCGCGCACTATCATTGGAACCTGCCTCATGTGAAAAAGGTCTAAGATGAAATACGGGCCCTGCACCGCCAAAGCGGTGCAGGGCCCATATTTTGCGCACGGTGTGCGCCTGAAGAATTATTCGATATTCTCAATCAGGCCATAGCCGCCGTCATTTCGCTTATAGACAACCGCAAAGGTGCCGCCGTTTTCCTCATCCTTGAAGGCAAAGAAGCTGTGCTCCAGCAAATTCATCTGCAAGATGGCTTCCTCTCTGGTCATGGGCTTCATGGGGATTTCCTTCACCCTGACGATCTCAAAGGCGTTTTCCTCCTCCTCATCGGGGACAAAGGAGGTGACCTCCGCACTGCGGACGAAGGCGTCCTGACGCAGGCGGCGGGCAAGACGGGTCTTGTTCTTCCGGATCTGGCGCTCCATGGTGGACACAGCGGCGTCAATGGAGGCGAACATATCGGAGGTAGACTCGCTGGCGCGGAAATAGGTGTTTGCGGCGTGGATCGTGATTTCTACCTTGTTGCGATCCTTTTCTACGGAAAAGGCGACGAGTGCCTCCGCGTCGTCACGGAAGAACCGCTCCAGCTTCATGACCTTTTTCTCGGCATAAGCATGGACGTTGGAGGGCAGGCTGACTTTTTTCTCGGTGAACTGGAATTTCATGGTAGTCGCTCCTTTCGTGTTTTGGGGCTTGCGATCTATATGATACCGCCGTGCGGCATATATAGCAGGTCTGCTATTGTGATTATATCACATTTTTCAGAAAATTCAAGTATTCTCCTTGGGCTTTGTGAGAAGCTGATCCATAATGCTGCGGTAGATGCTCTCCGCGTTTTCGGAGAAGGCCTTGGCAATACGGACGGCGTTCTTTTGCGTTGGCGCCATCAGCTCCAATTTCAGAAGGTCGCTGACATCGTCATTCAGGCTGAGCTGCACGCAATAATCGCCGCTGTCCCGCCGCAGGATGTTCGTTTTGACAAAGCTGCTGCGGTGCGTCTGCTCATTGAAGCGGTCAATGGCATCCTGCGCACGCTGCATGACAGGATAGGCAATGGCGTCCTGCGTGATGGTGCAGGCTTCTTTACCCTTTTCGGTGATGATGTAGCGCTCGCCCTCAAGCTCCTCGAGATGACCCGTCTCCACCATCTGCGGCACGGCCTGCGCAAGGTCAATATAGCTCAGCCGGTCGTCCTGAAAAGCAAGCTCGTAAATTTTTTGCAATGTGACGGGGTATTTTACCCGAGACATGATGAAAAGAACCAGCAGCTTGACGTCCAGCATATCCTGAATAAACCCACGAGGCTCCACAGGCATCTCTCCTTCCTTCTTGCGATTCCATTATAACGCATTTTTTTCTTCTTGACAACTCTCTTTTCACCTTTTATGAAAAAAAGCATAGTCTGTAGGGAAAGGATGTGTAGACTATGGCAAGAGACATCTGGTTTCTGGGCGGAGACGAGCGCAGCTTCTGGGCGGCAGAGCATTTCCGGGCAAAGGGCTGGCGTGTGGCGACCTATGGCGTTGTGCACATGGAAGACGAGCCGCTACCGTCCGCTTTTGAGCGCGTGGTGCTGCCGTTTCCGTCCGTTCAGGGGGCGCTTTTGCGCGGAAGTGCGGCCATTCCAACGCAGGAGTTACTCTGCCGCGTGAAAGAGGGCACGCGTGTCTACGGCGGACTGCTTGCTGCTTTACAGGACGCCATTGCGGAAAAGGGCGGAAGCGCCACTGAGCTTTACGCCTCGGAGCCTTTGACCACGCAAAACGCAGCGCTGACAGCAGAGGCGGCAATTTCACTTGCCGTGACGCATTCGCCGCTTGCGCTGTATCAGTCAAAATGCCTTGTTACAGGCTACGGACGCATTGGAAAGCTCCTTGCACAGCGGCTTCAGGCGATGTCCGCTCAGGTGAGCGTGGCCGCAAGGCGTGCATCTGACCGGGCGCTTGCGATGAGCTTTGGACACAACGCCCTGCCACTTACGCCTGAAAATTTCCGTCCCGGCTGCTTTGATTTTATTTTCAACACGGTGCCCTTTCCCGTTCTTGGCCGTGCGCAGCTTGAGCGACTCAGGCCACATTGCCTTCTGGTGGAGCTTGCCTCCAGTCCCTATGGAATTTCGCTGGAGGACTGTCAGGCATTGGGCTTAAAATATCTTCTGGCCTCATCTCTGCCCGGACGCTTTTCGCCGAAAAGTGCCGGGGCGCTTTATGCACAAAGCATCCTTGAACTGATCTGTGGGGAGGAAACACCTTGAAAACCATTGGATTTGCATTCTGCGGCTCTTTCTGCACACTGGAAAAGACCATGCTTGCGCTGGAAGCTCTTGCGCAGGAGTATCGCGTGATACCCATCTTCTCCGCCGCGGTTTATCAGACCGATACCCGCTTTGGCTCTGCCGAATTCTGGCGGCAGGAGGCTGCCCGGATCTGCGGCACGGAGCCTTTACATCGCTTGGAAGAAGTCGAGCCATTTGGCCCGAAGAAGCTTTTGGAACTTCTGGTCATTGCACCCTGCACCGGCAACACGCTTGGCAAGCTTTCCTATGGCATTTCGGACACCGCCGTAACGCTTGCCTGCAAAGCGCATTTGCGAAACGGCAGACCGGTCGTGCTTGCCGTTTCCACCAACGACGGCCTTTCGGCAAGCGGCGAAAGCATTGGAAGGTTACTGAACCGGAAAAACTACTATTTTGTCCCATTTCGGCAGGATAGCCCGCATGGAAAGCCAACCAGTCTGGTCGCAGACATGACGCTGATCCCAAAGACAGTTTCTGCGGCATTGGCCGGAGAACAAATTCAGCCGATTTTGATATAACTTCTTGCATTGCCTCCCTCAAACCGTTATAATAACAGAAAAAAAGGGAGGCTTTGCCATGCCCAAATTCAGCTTGATCATTCCCATCTATCAGGTGGAAGCATATTTGCCCAAATGTATTGACTCCATTCTGGCGCAGAGCTGTCAGGATTATGAGCTTTTGCTCATTGACGACGGATCGCCGGACGACTGCGGCCAAATCTGCGACGAATATGCCGCAAAAAATCCCGGACACATACGCGCCATTCATCAGGAAAACGGCGGTGCCGGTGCTGCGCGGAACTGCGGCATTTCCCTTGCCACGGGAGAATATCTCCTGTTTGTGGACGGAGATGACTATCTCTCTCCGGATTTTTTGCAGGCGCTTTCCGATGCCGCCGAGAAATACCCGGCAGATCTGATCTGCTTTGGTGCGCTGGTGGAAAAGAACGGAGAGCCTGTCGGCCAGCTCCACGAAGACATTCCTGCAGGGCTCCTTTTGCCTGTTAAGGAGCACCCGTCCCTGTTTTTTGGCGTGATGGCGCCATGGAACCGGGCATACCGCAGAAGCCTGTTTGCTGACAGCGATATTCGCTTTGCCACAAAGGTCTGGTATGAGGACATTCGCGTTGTGACGAAAATTCTGGCCCTTGCCCGGACGGTCTACCGTCTAGAGGGCGCTTACTACCACTATCTCCAGCGTGAGGGCAGTGCTATGAACAACCGCAACTGCCTGCGCAACCGCGAAATTCTTGTCGCTTATGATGACATTCTTTCATGGTATCGGAAAAATGGCTTTTATGACACATATCGCAAGGAACTATGTTTTCAGGCTGTGCAGCATATTTTCCTTGCGGCGACTGTGCGGGTGCTGCTCATCGACCGAAACAGTCCGCTCATTGGCGATTTTTGGGACTATATGGAGGCAAATTTCCCGGATTTTCGGGAAAATCCGTACCTGTCGAGACTCGACCAAAACAAGCGCCTTGCCTATCGGCTGCTTTTAAAGCGGCACTACGGCACGGTTCGTACGCTGTTCCGCCTGAAAAATCGTTTTGGATAATTGGATAAAAAGATGCAAGGAACTGATTTGTGTCAGTTCCTTGCTCAGCTTGTCAAAAAAGTCTTTTTGACAAGCTGCTTTCAAAATTGCAAAATCAATTTTGTAGTGTTATATTTTGCAATTTTGTCGCCCGCGGGCGGGTGATTGAACGTGAAAGGACACCCTGACGGTTTCCTTTCACACTTTTCTTCCCTCCGAAACGGCAAAAAATACGTTTTTTGACAGTCTGTGCAAGGAACTGATTTGCGTCAGTTCCTTGCTTTCATTTTATTGAGGGCTTCGCCCTGAAGCCAGCGCAAAAGCTCACCCGGCGTGCCGGGAATATCCACGGTCTGAAACTCCGTTCTTCCCGGGATCATGCGGGCAGAGTCATCGCTTTGCGCCCAAGTTAAGCGCTGCAAGACGCGCTCAGTGGTCGCAAGCCCTTCCTCCGGCGGAAGCTCGCGATATTGCAACACAATGGACGCATGGAGATTATCTGAGCTCCAGCGGCCAAAATTCGTTGTTGGGCTTTTCCAAAGCCATTTGCGCCGCGCACCGGCATCCGTGATGCCCTTTTCCTTCAGATAGCCATTGTGTATGTCCTGCGTGCAGCGCATGAGCCAGATGACATGATAGCCAGCCCGCTGGAAAAAGCTGCACACATCAAAAAACGTGGCTTCCATGAGCAGCCCGTCCTGCAGCATTAGGACGAACTGGTTCATTTGCACATAAGCAATGACCGTTTCCCCGTCCAACGTGATGGGCACATCCCGATTTTCCGGCGGAACCAGACTTTGCCACTGGTTTTTCCATTCCTCAGGGGTGCTCTGGCAAAAGGCTTTTTTCTTCCAAAATGCCATGGGTATCCCTCCATTTTATGTTCTGCTATGTGATAGGTTTTGCCTGAATTTCATAATGGATGGTGCCGGCGGCCTCCTCCTCAATGACAATGCCGTAAAAAACGGACAAAGTGCCGCCGTTTATGCTCAGATCAGAGTAAATTGCCTCTGTGCGCACGGTGATCATCAGCGCGCCATAGCCCATGTCGTATAGGGAGCAGTCCTCCTGACCCACAACGAAGGTCATTTTAGACTCCACGGCGCCGGTTCGCAGAAGTACGATCCTGTCCTGCTCCAGAAGGAAGCTGGTTTTCGTGCCCTTCAGTCCGGTCAGTTCCGTCTCATCATAGGACAGGCAAAGACTATTTTCGTTCCGCGTTAGCTGTCCTTCCGTCACCAGCTTCGTGACCTCTGGCGCTTCATTCTGAAACTGCTGGGTTGAGCGGACGGTCAGAAGTACCTTTCGTATTTCCATGGTCAATTCTCCTGCGCCAGGGCAATGAGCTGGTCGAGAAGCTCCGTATAGGGAATGCCGCTTGCGGCAAAGAGCTTGGGATACATGGAAATGGAGGTAAAGCCCGGCAGGGTGTTGATTTCGTTGAAGACGACTTCGTTTTCATTGTAAGTCACGAAAAAATCCACGCGGGACAGGCCGCGGCAACCCATGGCGCGGTAGACCTTGACGGCGTTTTCCCGCACGCGTTCTTCCGTCTCGCTGTCAATGCGGGCAGGAATGTAAAGCCGGGCGCAATCAGAGAGGTACTTGGCGTCGTAATCATAAAACTCCGTGCCGGAGTCGATCTCACCGCAGACGGAAGCCGCAGGAGCGCTGTTGCCCAAAACGGCAACCTCAACCTCACGTCCGTTGATAAATTCCTCAACGAGAATTTTTTCGTCAAATTTTGCCGCATTTTCCAGTGCGGTTGCCAGATTTTCGCGATTTTTCACCTTCGCCACGCCCACGGAGGAACCGGTTCCGGCTGGCTTGACGAACATGGGATAGGCAAAGCGCTCCTCTGCCCTGTCCAAAACCGCATCCAAATTTCCGGAAAGCTCACGCCGCGTTACGGGAAGCCACTGTGCTTGACGCACACCGGCCTTGTCCACAATCAGTTTGGTTATGGTCTTGTCCATGCAGGCGGCGGAAGCGGCGACATCTGGCCCGACGAAGGGTATGCCGGCAAGCTGCAAAAGTCCCTGAATGCTGCCGTCCTCGCCATTTTCACCGTGCAGAACCGGAAAAACCACGTCAATTCGCTCGCGAACCACACAATCTCCCTCGAAACTCAAAAGCCCCTGACCGCGCACCGGAGAGATGGCCGCACGGCGATTATCCGGGCAGTCAAGCCATTGGCCACTGGGAAGTGCAGCATAGTCCTTGCCACCATATAAAATCCACTCCCCTTTTTTGGTAATTCCAACGGGGAAAATATGATATTTTTCTTTGTCCAGATGATTTAAAACGGACTCCGCAGAGCGCAAAGAAACCTCGTGCTCCGGGGACATCCCGCCGAAAAGCACACAAACACTCAGCTTTCTCACGAAAAAGCTCCTCCAGATTTCAGAATATTTCCACAGTCCCTATATCATATGTGATTTTCGGCGTAAAAACAAGTCCTTTTTCTGAAATTTTGCTTATACCTGCTCAATCACGCCAAGGAACAGGAAAACGCCCGTCTGGGTATCCTGAATGGCCAGAACAAAAGGTCTGTCTAAAACAACCGTTTTTTCATTTGGAATGTATACGCTTTTGGGGTCCATGACGATCATGGTGGCTACGCCTGTCTCCGTCCCTTCCTCGTCAACTTTCAGGCTGGTCTTCTGCACAGCAGCAGAGAGATAATAGTCACCGCCCATGGGACTGAAATCCGCCTGACGGCCGAAAGCCTGCTGTACTCCCATGTTCTGCAAGGCTTCGCTCAGTTCCATAGTGCATTGGCTGTCCAACTTTGGCACCGTGATGAGCACTTCCTCCTGAGAGGCATTTTCCATGGTGCGCAGAAGGCCACTGCCGGAAAAAGACTGGAGATATTCCTCCATGGAAACATCCTCGTTGGGCAAAAGCGCCACAAAGCGATAGCCGTTTTGGTAATCCTTCCAGAATCCGGTTGCTTTTCCATCGTCCAGATAGGCCCAAGCAGACCCGTGCATCATCTGCACCGTCTGTTCCCTTCCGTCTGCCGCAGAAAAATAGCCTGTCCTCGTGTCATCGGCGGAAAAAGGCGTTTCCCAAACGCCGTCAAAGGTCATGGCGTTCATGAGAAGCATAACGGTATCTTCTCCAAAGGAATCCACCAGCTTCTCAATCCGTCCTTTAGTCTGCTCCTTCACCCATTCATTCACCTCGTCTACAGTCAGGTCGTTAAAGGGTGCTCTGAAAATCTGCGCGTTAAAATAATCCAGATTGGTCTGCAAAAAGCGTTCCCCGGCCGTGATCCCATCCCGGAGCCAGATGGAATTTGCGCAGGTGACCTCATTCCGGGATTTTTGCCCGCAGAAATACAGGAAACTGCTCCATTCTTCGGCGCTCATTCCCGTGAGTTTTTCCAGCTCATCGAGGGTATCCCCCGCAGCGCCGTTGGCTGTCATGGCCAGAGCAATCGCCGCACTGTAAGGCGAGAGGATGCAGTTTCCCTCCGTGCTTTTGGCGCAATTTTGCAGCAGGGATACGGAAAAGTCTGCCATCTGATTTTCAGGGCTGAAATCCAGCACCGTGAGAGTTTCCGGGTCAGAGCGGGTCAGCTTTGCGGTAAGCTCCTGGGCGTTTCCGGCTTGACAGGAAATGTTGCTTTCTTCCCGCGGAGCGGAACAGGCGCAGAGCTGTAGCATGGCGGCCAGTGCGCACAGAATTGCCAAAAATTTTCTCATGGGTTCTTCCTCCATTCATAGGTTCTGCTTTTTTGACGCTTTTGCCGGGAAAAAGTTCCAATTTACTCAGGAAAAACGCCTGAGTTTTCCCAGGCGTTTTTCCTAAGTTCTTCTTAAAAAAATCTCTCCGCAGCGGCGGCAGACGACCTTATAAAGCCCGCAGCCCGTGGGAACCGTCTGCACGGCATGGCACTTTGGACAGCGAACCAGACACTTGCCTGGGCCGTTTCGCAGCCGAAGACCGATACGTTCCCGCCGATCCAGCCAAAAGGCCTGCAAACGCCGCCTCATGCCTGCTCACCCTGACTTTGGCCGCCGGTTTCCCTCAAAATGCCGGTATAGTAAATAAAGTATTTTACAAAGGAAAGGACGATGAGCGCCACGATCAAAATGGAGTCGACCAGAACGAAGGCCGGCGTTGGCTCACGCCACAAAATGAGCACAAACATGGACAGATAGATGACCACGGTGCAGAGCTTTCCATACCAACCGGCGGAATAGACACGGTGCGTGCGGCGGATGGCAGTGAGCGTGAGGATTCCAATGGTCAGCTCCTTGACCGCCATTGCGCCAACGACCCACCAATATTTCATAGGCATCAGGCACAAAAGAACCGAAATTTGCGTCAGTTTATCCGCGATGGGGTCAATGGCCTTGCCAAAATCAGAGACCAGATGGAAGCTGCGGGCGATCCAGCCGTCGATCACGTCCGTCACGCCGGAAAACAGCAGCAGGCCAAACGCCCACCAATAGTATTCGCTTTCAAACAGCCAGATGATCAGGGGGATGATCCCCAAGCGAATCATGCTCAGAACATTGGGCAGGGTGAAAATCCGGTCGGTATCCGCCCGCTGATCCCGCTCAATCTGCTTTTTCTGCTTTTCTCCCATTCCGTCGCCTCCAAAAAAAGTATTCCATGATTTTCCGGTGATTATAAGACGGAATTATCAACTCAGGATGAACAGTGAGAGATTTTTTGAAAAAAGAAGCAAGTTTTCATACCATTTTTTTCATTCTATGGTATACTGAAACTGCGCAAAGACGCAGTTGGGAGGTTTGGTATGTTCAAAATCATGGTTGCAGAGGATGACCGGGAGCTGCGCGGTCTTTTCTGTCGGGTTCTTGAGCGCAGCGGTTTCAAAGCGCTTGGCGTTTCGGACGGTGTTGAGGCGCTTGCGCTTTTGGAGCATGAATATATTGACCTGATCGTTTCAGATATCATGATGCCGCGTATGGACGGTTACGGCCTGGTTCGTTCGCTGCGCGAATCCGGCAATTCCATCCCGGTTCTGATGATCACCGCACGCGAGGGCTTTCAAGATATGCAGTCTGGTTTTCAGGCCGGTGCGGATGACTATATGGTCAAGCCGATTAATGTCAACGAGCTTGTTTTGCGCGTTCATGCGCTGCTCCGGCGAGCCAGAATGGTTGCCGAGCATCGGCTGACGGTGGGCGAAACGGTGCTCGACGCCGATGCCTTCACCGTTCGGCGGGAAGATCGTGAGCTTCTTCTGCCGCAAAAGGAATTTTTGCTGATTTATAAGCTTCTGTCCTCTCCGGGACATATTTTCACCCGGCAGCAACTTATGGATGACATCTGGGGCTTTGACTCCCAGACGGATGCCAGAACGGTGGATGTTCATATCAACCGGCTCCGGGACCGCTTTCGGGACAATCCGGATTTTGAAATCCAAACCGTGCGCGGAATCGGTTATAAGGCGGTGAAAAAAACATGAAGCCAAAGCTCTCTCCGCGTATGCGGACTTACTATTATCTTATTGTATCCATCATTGTTCTGTGCTCTGCCGCACTGGTCACCGGCGTTTTGTTCCTGCTGGATATTACCGGCACGCAGTATCATCTCAGTTTCGGCACGCTTGCGGCGATTTTTGTCGTTTCTGCGGTCGCAGGAGCACTTTTGAGCTACTTTGTGGGTCGGCGTATTCTCGCGCCGATGGTCAAGCTGAGTCAGGCGTCCCGCGAAGTCGCCAAGGGGAACTATAACACCACCGTTACAGACTCAAGTAAGCTTGAGGAGGTTCAGACCACCTTCCGGAATTTTAATGCCATGGTGCGTCAGCTCGACAGTGTCGCTACGCTGAGCAATGATTTTGTCGCCAATGTCTCCCACGAATTCAAAACACCGCTGACGGCCATTGAGGGCTATGCCATGCTCTTGCAGGACCCGGCACTTCCGGAGCCGGAACGCGAAGAATATGTTGACAAAATTCTCTTTAACACCCGGCGGCTGACAACGCTGGTTGGGAATATTCTCACGCTTTCCAAAATTGAAAGCGCCCAGCTTGCTCCGCAATACACGCATTTCCGGCTGGATGAGCAAATCCGTCAGGCGGTCGTGGCGTTGGAGCCGGAATGGAGCAAAAAAAATCTGAATTTTGACGCAGACCTTGCTCCGGTGCAGCTTCACTCCAGCGAGGGACTGTTGCAGCAGGTTTGGAGCAATCTGCTGTCCAACGCCATCAAATTCAGCCATGAAGCGGGAACGGTCTGCCTGAAACTGGTGGAACAAAAGGAGTGCGTTGTGGTGACGGTGCAGGATTTCGGCTGCGGCATCGCCCCGGAAGCGCAAGAGCACATTTTTGAGAAATTTTATCAGGCGGATTCCTCTCATATGGCTGAGGGAAACGGCCTGGGTCTGGCCATGGTCAAGCGCATTGTTGACCTTCTCGATGGCGTCATTGAGGTGGAAAGCGAAGAAGGAAAGGGCGCTTTGTTCCGGGTGGTTCTGCCCAAGGGCTGAGTTCGGCCTTTCTTTTTTCCAAAAGATATGCTATAATCCCCTGAGAAACGGAGGATACTTATGGAACCAATCATCACCCAGCTCGCCCGTGAGCTGAACCAAAAAGAAGAATATGTCCAAAATGTTGTCACGCTCATTGACGAAGGCAACACCATTCCATTTATCGCCCGCTACCGCAAGGAGCTTCACGGAGCCATGGACGACACCACCCTGCGCACCCTTGCAGACCGTCTGCAATATCTGCGCAATTTCACCCAGCGGCGGGAAGAAATCCGCAAATCCATTGACGCACAGGGAAAGCTCACCGATGAGCTGAACGCCGCTTTAGAGGGCGCAACCACCCTCTCTGAGCTGGAGGATATTTACAGACCCTATAAGCCCAAGCGCCGCACCCGCGCCACCATTGCCAGAGAGAAGGGACTGGAGCCCCTGGCGCTGCTGCTGTTTTCTCAGGCAAAGGATCTGGATGCGCCGGAAGTGCTTGCGAAAGATTATGTAAACCCAGAAGCAGGCGTTGAAACGGTGGAAGATGCCCTGGCCGGTGCTTCCGACATCGTTGCTGAGATGATTTCGGACGATGCGGAAATCCGCAAGTCCCTCCGTACCCTTATGAAGCGGATTTCCCTTTTACGCTCCGTAGCTGCCAAGGGCAAGGAAGAAGTTTCCGTTTATCAGATGTACTATGACTTTTCCCAGCCCGTGGCCAAGGCCCAGGGTCATCAAATTCTTGCGGTGAACCGGGGGGAACGAGAAGGATTTTTGAAAGTCACGGTGGAAACTGACCGGGAGCAGGCCCTCATCGCCCTTCGCCGAGCCGTTTTGATTCCCGGCGGCGGTGGGAATTCCTTCGTCCGCGCTGCGGCGGAGGACGCCTATGACCGCCTCATTGCCCCCAGCATGGAGCGGGAATGGCGCACCGCTCTCACCGACGAGGCCAACGAGGGCGCCATCCACAATTTCGCCCTGAATCTTCGTCCCCTTCTGATGCAGCCGCCGGTAAAGGGTCATGTGACCATGGGGCTGGATCCCGGCTACAGTCACGGCTGTAAGGTGGCTGTGGTAGATGCCACGGGAAAGGTGCTGGACACCGCCGTGGTTTACCCCACCTTTTCCAAGGCAAAGCGGGAGGAAGCCATCAGCGCCCTTGCCCGGCTGGTGGAAAAGCATCGTGTCAGCCACATT
>CAZPRA010000024.1:0-14604 GCA_964588975.1 uncultured Oscillospiraceae bacterium
AGGACTGAGCGGCATTGACCGCGTCCTGACCGGTCATGGCGTCCACGACCAGGAGAATTTCACTGGGCTGAACCTCGGCCTTGATTGCCTTGAGCTCATTCATCAGTGCCTCGTCCACGTGCAGACGGCCGGCCGTGTCCAGAAAGACCATGTCGTTGCCGTGCTGCTGGGCATGGCGAATGGCGGCCTTCGCGATTTTCACCGGGTCTTCCTGACCCATCTGGAAAACGGGGATATCCAACTGGGCACCAACGACCTCCAACTGCTTGATGGCGGCGGGACGGTAAATGTCACAGGCGACCAGAAGCGGACGCTTGCCCTGCTTTTTCATCAGGCCGGCCAGCTTTGCCCCATTGGTGGTTTTGCCGGCACCCTGAAGGCCCACCAGCATGACCACAGTGGGAGATTTGGGGGAGATGGTGATGCGCTGATTTTCGCTGCCCATGAGGGCGATCAGCTCTTCATTGACGATTTTGACAATCATCTGCGCCGGGGTCAGGCTTTCCAGAACATCCTTGCCCACGCAGCGCTCGGAAACGGATTTGACAAAATCCTTGACGACCTTATAACTGACGTCGGCCTCCAGCAGAGCCAGACGGATCTCACGCATGGCGTCCTTAATGTCCGCCTCGGAGAGACGACCCTTGCCCCGGAGCTTTTTAAACGCGGCGTTCAGTTTGGCGGTCAGACCTTCAAAAGCCATAAGCTACTCCTTTAAAGAAGACACGGCGGACAAAATGCGCTGAGCGTCCTGCCGCACGGCGGGATCCGAATGTGCGCACAGAGCCTTCGCGGATGCGGAAATCTTCTCCACGGCAAGGCGGAGCTTTTGGGCTCTGGCGATGCAGCCAATGCTTTCCTCCGCAGAAAGAAGCGCCTCCTGCGTGCGGGAAATGGCGTCGTGAACGCCCTGACGGGAAATGCCCTCCTGCTCGGCAATTTCTGCCAGAGAGAGGTCCTGATTATAGTACAGGTCAAAATAATTCTTCTGCTTTTCCGTCAGCAGGCTGCCATAGTAATCCAGAAGCAGGGACATGGTAAACGCTTCGTGTTTCATTGCCCCACCTCCTAGCTCGCGTATCATACTACAAAAAACGCAGGATGTCAAGCATTTTTTCTTGACACGACTTTTTGAGCAGAAATTTGCTCCACTTCATAAAACATACGTTCGAAAATTACACTTTTCGAGGGAAAAACAGGCGTTTTCCGAAAAAAATCCACAAAGAAATTTGAAAAAGTGATTGCATTTTTCACTGTTAGATAGTATACTGAAAGCGTAGTGGAGCAAAATGGATGAAAAATGAGCAAAATGGAGCGAGGTGAGGGAATGTACGGCAAATATAAACACAGTTTGGATCCAAAGGGACGAGTGTTCGTTCCCTCTAAGCTGCGGCAGGAATTGGGCGCGGCCTTCTATGTGGCCAAGGCGCCGGACGCCTGCCTGACGGTCTATCCCGAGGCAGAGTGGCAGAAGGTCCTTGACCACTGCAATGAGCTGCCCGCTTCCAAGGCTCGTGCCATGCGCTTCTTTTTTGCCAATGTCGCCAAGTGCGAGCCGGACAAGCAGGGACGTTTCCTCCTGCCGGAGGATTTCCGCAGCTATGCCGGTATTGAGCAGGAGGTCGTTTTCCTCGGTCAGGCGGGCAGAGCAGAGATCTGGGCGGCAGAACGCTATGAGGCCGAGGAGGAGAAATACCTCAATCCGCAGGCGATCGCCGCTGTGATGGAGGAGTTGGGCTTCTGATGGCGTTTCAGCATAAATCCGTTCTCTTGGAGGAATGTGTTCAGGCGCTTGACATCCGGCCGGACGGGATCTATCTGGACGGTACGCTCGGCGGTGCCGGACACTCTCTGGAAATTGCCCGGCGGCTGACCACCGGCCGTTTGATCGGCGTGGATCGGGACTGCGTGGCGCTTGCGGCGGCAAAAAGCCGTCTGGCACCGGTCGCAGAGCGAGTGACGCTGGTTCATTCCAATTTTTCCGCGCTGCGCGAAATTCTGGACAGCTTGAATCTTCCGGGCGTGGACGGTATGCTCTTTGATTTGGGCGTATCCTCTCCGCAGCTTGACGAGGCGGAACGCGGCTTTTCCTATATGGCAGATGCGCCGCTGGATATGCGAATGAACCGGGATGACTCCCTGAGCGCATGGGATGTGGTGAACACCTGGCCGCAGGAAGAACTGCGCAGGATCCTTTACGAATACGGCGAGGAGCGCTACGCGCCGCAGATTGCCGCGGCCATTGTCCGGAGCCGTGCTGAGCGGCCGATCGAGCGCACGCTGGAGCTGGTGGACATCATCAAAAGCGCTATGCCGCCGCAGGCGTTGCGGGAAAAGCAACACCCGGCCAAGCGCAGCTTTCAGGCCATCCGCATTGCGGTCAATGACGAGTTGGGCGAGGTCAGACGGCTGATGCAAAGCGCTTTTTCCTGCCTGAATCCCGGCGGACGTCTGGCCGTGATCACCTTCCATTCTCTGGAAGACCGCATTGTCAAGAGCGAAATGCAGCAGGCTGCGCGGGGCTGCACCTGCCCGCCGGAATTTCCGGTCTGCGTCTGCGGCAAAAAACCGCTGGTCAAAATCATCAGCAAAAAACCAATCGTCTCTGCTGCGGCGGAGTTGGAAGAAAATCCGCGTGCCCGAAGCGCAAAGCTTCGCGTAGCGGAGAAATTGTAAGGAAGGGAAGTGCCCGTCTGGTGGCAAAGGAATATCGGATGAATGGCTCGGCGGCCTACGAGGTCAGCGCTACACAGCGCGTCGAGGCGCAGCCAATTCGCAGACCCAGACGTCTGCCGGACGCCAAGGTCTGCTATCCCCCGGTAAAGCAGCAGCAGACGCGTGTGCGCATTGCGCCTCTGACGGTTCTGGGGACTCTTGCGGTGGCGGTGCTGATGTTCCTTGTGGTATACCACTATGCCAGCCTCTATGAGGCAAAAATGGCCGCTGCGGAGCTGGAGCAGAGTTATGCCCGGCTACTGGCACAGCAGGAGGCCCTGCAGGGACAGTATGAAAGCGCACTGAATATGGAGCAGGTGGAGCAGCGTGCCCGGGAGCTGGGGATGTCGGAGCCGTCCAAAGAGCAGATCGTCTATGTAAGCTTCTCTGATTTGGAAGCGCAGACAGAGCAGACAGATCCGGCCTATCAGATATTCTCGGACTTTTCCGCTGCAATTTCGGCGCTTGGAACGCAAACGCAAAACGAGTAATACTGCCCCGGCGAATGCACATATAGTAAACAAGCTGAACATGGGCGGCAACCCGGAACGCCGCCCATGTTTTAAACGAAAGGAGCCTGCGCAGCAACCGCCGTTGGCTCGTTCCGGGAAATGCCCCAAGGGGGGCGTCATTCAACAGGAGGGATCATGAAGCGGAAGGATGTCAGTTCCAAAAGCAGACATCCAAGGCTGAAAAAACAGGGCGTTACAGAGACTTATATCCGCAAGGGCGTTCTTGCCTTGATGGTGCTGCTGGGCGTTGCTGCCTTTTGTGTGCTGCTGGGCAGGCTGGTGAAGCTGATGCTGGTGCAGCACGAATACTATGAGGAGAAGGCCATACGAAATCAGACCCGCAGCGTCAGCGTGACGGCTGCCCGCGGGAAGATCTATGACCGCAACATGGAGATCCTTGCGGCTTCCACGGGTGTGCAGAATATCTATCTTGACCCCTTGGAGCTGAAACAAAACGGTGTCGATCTGGAGCTTCTGGCAGAGCATTTGTCGGAAATTCTGGGTCTGAGCCGGGAATACATTTTGAAGCAGGCGGGAGACACCGCCATGCGCTATAAGCTTCTGCGTAGGAGGCAGGGACAGACGGTCTGCGATGCGGTCGCCGCATTTGTGGAAGAATACCGCATCGTGGGGGTGCATCTGGAGCCGGACTCCCTGCGCTATTACCCCAATGCAAGCACCGCCTCCCAGCTTTTGGGCTTTACCAACACGGAGAACAAGGGCTCCGAGGGCTTGGAGGCTTACTATAATTCGCTTTTGGAGGGCACGGCAGGTGCCGTGATCACCACCAAGGGCAACAACGAAACCGAAATGCTCTATTCCTACGAAACTTACTACGAAGCCAAGGACGGAAACTCTCTGGTGCTGACGCTGGATCTGACGGTGCAGCAGGCTTTGGAAAAGCAAATGCAGGACGCCATCGACCGCTATGACGTGCTCAACGGTGCCTTCGGCATCGTGATGGACGTGAACACGGGAGAGATTTTGGCCATGGCCACTCTGGGCGGCTATGACCCCAACCAGTATCTCGAAATCTACGATACGGATACGGCGCAAGCACTCGAGGAACTTTATCAGACGGCAGAAAGCTACCCGGTGGATACAGAAGAACGCACACTGGCCTTTGAAGCCTATAATCAGGCTATGGCCGCTGCACGGCTGAAGCAGTGGCGCAACCGCTGCGTTTCCGACGGCTATGAGCCGGGCTCGACTTTTAAGGTGCTCACCCTTGCCGCTGCGCTGGACTCCGGCGCAGTCACCCTGAACGACACGTTTTACTGTGCCGGACGGGAGAACTTTGAGGGCCGTTCCCAGCCGGTCAACTGCTGGAAAAGCGTCGGACACGGCTCTCAAACCACGGCAGAGGCATTGCAGAATTCCTGTAATCTGGCCTTTGCGCACATCGGCCTGAAAACCGGCGGCGACACGCTTTATGACTATTATGAGGCCTTCGGCCTGATGGAAAAAACAGGTATTGATTTGCCGGGTGAGGCCAGCGGCCTGTTCCATTCGAAAGAACGCCTTTCAGACCACGCCAGCTACGGCACCAGCTATCTCATCGCGACCTCCTTTGGCCAGACCATAAAACCCACGGCCATTCAGCTCACCCGTGCCATCGCTGCCACGGTCAACGGCGGCTACCTCATGCAGCCTTATATCGTCTCTCAGGTGCTTGACGAAAGCGGCAATGTGGTCAAGCAGAATGAGCCGACGGTGCTGCGGCAGGTCATCAGCGAACAGACCTCGCAGCAGATGTGCCAGCTTTTGGAATCGGTCGTCTCCGTGGGCACGGCGAAAAATGCACAGGTCACGGGCTACCGCATCGGCGGCAAAACCGGAACGGCGGAAAAGACGGATCAGCGGGACGCAAGCGGCCAGTATACCAAGGACAAAATCGTCTCTTTCGTGGGCATTGCGCCCATGGATGACCCGCAATATATCGTCCTCATCGCGCTCGATACGCCAAATTCCGCCACTGGGCAGTATATTTCCGGCGGCGTGATGGCAGCTCCCACCGTGGGTGCGGTTTTGGAGGATATTCTGCCTTATCTCGGCGTGGAGCCGGAATATGAGGAAGATGACCTGAGCCGGGTGAATGTGCTCATGCCGGACGTTTGCGGCATGACGCAATCGAAAGCGGAAAACCTGCTCCGGGAAAGCGGCCTGAGCTGCCGCGTGATCGGAACGGGAAGCACTGTCGTCAGCCAAAGCCCTGCAAAGGGCAGCTCTTTACCCGGAAATTCCACGGTGCTGCTTTATATGGACGGCTCCATGCCGACCGGTAAAGTCACGGTGCCGGATCTGATGGGCATGACCGCGTCGGAGGCGACGCAAGCACTGACAGACCTTGGCCTTTATTTGCAGGCGAAGGGAACTGACCCCAAAAAATGGTACGCGCTGGTGACGGCGCAGGATATTCCCCCGGGCACGGAAGTGGAGCGGGGAAGCACCGTGACGGTGCGCTTTGCGGACACCACGGCAATGGATTAGGAGATCACAATGGAACTACAAAAGCTGCTTGAGGGCGTTGCGGTTTTGGAGCGCAACGCACCGGAACAACTCAATATCCGCTCGGTGCAGTATTCCTCCCGGCAGGTGCAGCCCGGCGATTTGTTTGTGGCCATTCGCGGCTATGTCACCGACGGCCACCGCTATATTGCCGACGCCGTCAGACGCGGTGCGGCGGCAATCCTCTGCGAGGGGGAAATGCCGTCCGACGCACCGTGGATTCGGGTGGAGTCTTCCCGAAAGGCTCTGGCGCAATTGGGCGCAAACTGGTACGGCCATCCGGCGGAGTCTATGCAGCTCATCGGCGTGACCGGCACCAACGGAAAAACCTCCGTGACGTATCTGCTCAAGGAGCTTCTGGAAACGGCGCTGGGTGCCAAAGTGGGACTCATCGGAACCATCTGCAATATGATCGGACAGGAACGGCTGGAAACCGAACGCACCACACCCGAGAGCTTTGAGCTTCAGGGACTTCTGGCGCGTATGCGCGATGCCGGGTGCAGTCATGTGGTCATGGAGGTATCTTCCCATGCGCTGGCGCTTCAGCGCGTGGATGGTTTGGAATTTGCCGTGGGTGCCTTCACCAATCTCACGGAAGACCATCTGGATTTCCACGGTACCATGGAGGAATATGGCCGGGCGAAGGCATTGCTTTTCAGGCAAAGCCGCGCCGGTGTCTTTGACACGGATGACCCATGGGCAGAAACCATGATGGCCTCTGCCACAGCGGGAAAATACACCGTCAGCACGAAATTCCCCGCAGACCTGACTTGCGAAAATGTCAATCTTGCGGCAGACCATGTGGAAATGGATGTGCTGGAGGGAGAAAAACGGGCGCATCTGCGTCTGGGAATTCCGGGAAGATTTACCGTGAGCAACGCACTGGTGGCGCTTGGAATTGCGAGAAAGCTCGGTATTTCACTGGAAAATGCGGTCAGCGCTCTTTCACAGGCCAGAGGGGTCAAGGGACGCATTGAAGTGGTGCCGACCCCGGGCAAGGACTTTACGGTGCTCATTGACTATGCCCACACCCCGGACGGTCTGGAAAATGTGCTCCGCTCCGTGCGGGATTTTTGCAAAGGACGGCTTCTGGTGGTGTTCGGCTGCGGCGGCGACCGGGACAAAACAAAACGTCCGATTATGGGGCAAATTGCGGCAAAATACGCCGATTATGTTATCGTGACCTCGGATAATCCACGCACGGAGGAACCAATGGAGATCATCGGCCAGATCCTTGCGGGCATGGAAAACAGCTCCACGCCGTACACCGTCGAAGAAAACCGCCGCAAAGCCATCCGTTTGGCCTTGCAGGAAGCGAAAAAAGATGATATGATTGTGCTTGCCGGAAAGGGGCATGAAACTTATCAGATTTTAGGAACGGAAAAGGTTCATCTGGACGAACGGGAGGAGGTCGCCAAAGCGCTATGGGAGAAATAAGCCTGCAACAGGCAGCAGAATTTTGCGGCGGCAGGGTAGCACCACGATTTGCACACATCACCTTTTCCGGTGCCAATTTCGACTCCCGGCGGATTGAAAAAGGCGAGCTGTTCGTTGCCCTTGCCGGTGTGCGGAACGGTCACGATTTTGTGCCGCTTGCCATGGAAAAGGGCGCAGCGGCGGTGCTGGCCAGTCAGCCGCTTGCGGAGGATATCCCCGCGATCTATGTTCCGGATACGGCGCTGGCGCTTCAGACGCTTGCCCGCCGCTGGCGTGAGGAACTTTCGGGAAAGCTTCGCTGCGTGGGCATTACCGGCAGCGTGGGAAAAACCACAACGAAGGAAATGATCGCCGCCGTGCTCATGAGCACCTGTCTTACTGCAAAGACGGCGGAGAATTTTAATAACGATATCGGTCTTCCCGTGACCGTTCTGGGCATTGGCCGGGACTGTGAAGCGGCGGTGCTGGAGATGGGCATGAACCATTATGGAGAGATCTCACGCCTGACGGCCATTGCACAGCCGGATCTTGCCGTGATTACCAATATCGGAACCATGCACATCGAAAATCTCGGTTCCAGAGAGGGGATTTTACAGGCAAAGCTGGAAATCTTAGAGGGCTTGCGCCCAGGCGGAATTCCTGTTTTTTGCGGGGATGATGACCTTCTTGCGCCTATGGCACAGAAATACGGCGCCGTCACCTTCGGACTGGACGAAATGAACGACGTGCGCGGCATAAATCTCCAGCAGACGCCGGAGGGAACGGAATTTACCGTCCGGGCAAAGAGCCATTCGGCGGATTTTTCGGTGAAGCTCCCGGTGACGGGAGAGCACAATGTGCGAAATGCGCTTGCGGCCGTAACGGTCGGACTGCTCTGGGGCGTCAGCGTTTCCAACATCCAAAAGGCGCTTGCCGATTTCCACAATACCGGTATGCGCCAGAGAATTTACGAGAAAAATGGAATTCGGCTCATTGAGGACTGCTACAATGCAGGGCCGGAGTCCATGGAGGCGGCTTTGGGCGTTCTACGCAGCGCGAAGGGCCGGAAATTTGCAGCTCTGGGCGGTATGCTGGAGCTGGGCGAGCTTGCGCCAAAGGCTCATTTCGCCGTGGGGCAAAGGGCTGCGGAAATCTGCCAGGGGCTTTTTGCCTATGGCGCGAACAGTGAAGAATATGTAAAGGGCGCAAAAAGCGCCGGCCTGACGCAGGCATGGTCATTTGCCAGCCATGCGGAGCTGGCCGAGGCCCTGCGACGGACGCTTCAGCCCGGAGACACCCTTTTGCTTAAGGGCAGCCGGGGCATGAAAATGGAGCGGGTGCTTCCGCTCCTTTGGAACGAAGGAGGAACAAAGTAATGATCAATACAGCAATCTGGATGGTAATTCTCTCCGTGGCAGCGGGGTTTCTCATCAGCTTTCTCACGGGGAAATGGCTTTTGCCTGCACTGCGGGCTCTGAAGGCCGGACAGTCCATCCGTGAGGTGGGCCCAAAGTGGCACAGCGGAAAAAACGGTACACCCACCATGGGCGGCTTGATGTTCATCATTGCCTCCTTTTTGTGCATTGCCACGGGCTGGTACGCCATGTCCGGCAACGGTGACTACGGCCATCTGTTTGCCTTTGGGCTAGCGCTGATGTTCGGACTCATCGGCTTCTGCGATGACTTTATCAAGGTGAAAAAGAAGCGCAATCTGGGCCTGACCGGAACGCAAAAGCTGATTTTGCAGGTGCTTGCGGCGGTGATTTTTCTGGCCGTGATGCACTTTACAGGTCATCTGAGCTATGACCTTTACATCCCCTTTGTCAAGGAGCCTGTGGCAAAGGTGCCGGTGGTGCTTTATCTGGCGGCGGCGGTGTTCGTGATCGTCGGCTGCGTCAATGCGGTGAATATCACCGACGGCATTGACGGCCTTTCCTCCGGCGTGACCATGCCGGTGATGCTGTTTTTTGTCCTCACCGCCGTGGGAAAAGGACGCCTTGGCCTTGCAACCTTCCCGGCAGTCATGCTCGGCGGTCTGGGAGGCTTCCTGTGCTATAATTTCTATCCTGCCAAGGTCTTCATGGGAGACACCGGTTCGCTGTTCATGGGTGGTGCCGTGGTTGGTCTGGCTTTTGCGCTGGATATGCCGCTGGTACTTCTTTTGGTTGGCCTTGTCTATATCATCGAAACCCTGTCGGATATCCTTCAGGTGAGCTATTTCAAGCTGACCCACGGAAAGCGTATCTTTAAAATGGCACCCATCCACCATCATTTTGAGATGTGCGGCTGGTCGGAAAAGAAAATATGGCTCGTCTTTGTGCTGACTACCGTGGTGATGTGCACGGTGGCATGGTTCGGCGTTCGAATCTGGTTCTGATAAGGAGGAATAGCGGTGCCCCAAACGGCAGCGAGAAAGACAGATAGACGAATTCGCAAAACATCCGGCGATTTGGGCATGATAGATGTCCCGTATCTTCTTTTGACCCTGCTTTTGGTGGCGTTTGGGCTGATCATGCTCTACTCCGCCAGCTACGCCCGCGCCTATTATGTCACGGGCAATTCCGCCAGCTATGTGACCAGTCAGGCTGTCTTCGCCGCCGTCGGCGTTGGAGTCATGCTGCTGGTCAGCCGGGTGCCCTATGAATGGTACCAAAAATGCAGCACCCTGATTTTTGCCGTGACTGCGGCACTGCTCACAGCGGTTTTGCTCGTGGGCAGCAATGTAAACGGCGCAACGCGTTGGATCAATCTCGGCTTTACGCAGTTCCAGCCCTCGGAGATTGCAAAATTTTCCCTGATCGTCTCCCTGTCGGCGCTGATGACCAAATATCAGACGCTGATCAAATCCCTGCGGAGCTTCATCGCCTGCGCCTGTGCGCTTCTGATCGTGGCCGTGCTGCTGATTTTGGAACCGCATTTTTCCGCCACGATCATCGTGGCGGCTCTGTGCTTTTGCATGATGGCCGTGGGCGGAGTGAACTGGAAATACCTCGGCACGGTGGCCGGGCTTGGCGGTGCCGGGCTTCTGGCCTTGCTTCTGACCGGCGGCTACACCAGCGACCGCATCACGGCATGGCTCAATCCCGAAGCGGATCCGCTGGACACGGGCTTGCAGATTTTGCAATCGGAATATGCCATCGGCTCCGGCGGGCTATTGGGTCTGGGCTTTGGAAAGGGCAGACAGAAATATCTCTATCTGCCCGAGGAACACAATGACTATATTTTCGCCATCGTCTGCGAGGAGCTGGGCTTTCTTGGCGCCGTGGCCATATTGCTCATCTTCGCCTTTCTGATTTTGCGCGGCTATTGGATCGCCATTCATGCCCGGGACCGCTTTTCCATGCTGCTCGGTACTGGCCTGACGACGTTGCTTGCCCTTCAGGTAATCATCAATGTGGCGGTCGTGACCAATCTTTTGCCCTCTACGGGTATTTCGCTGCCGTTTTTTTCTTCGGGAGGAACGGCACTGATCATGCAGCTTGCCGAGTGCGGCATTATGCTGAATCTTTCCCGAAGCATTTCCTCAGGGTAAAGGAGAGCGCCTATGAGAGTCATATTTACCTGCGGCGGCACCGGTGGGCATATCAATCCTGCCATTGCGGTGGCAAAACTGCTGCGGGAACGCCGCCCGGATGCGCAGATCCTCTTTGTTGGGGCAAATGACGGCATGGAGACAAGACTGGTGCCCCGTGAGGGTTTCCAAATCGAGACGATCACCCTGCGGAATTATCTGCGCAGCTTCAAGCCAAAGGCCGTCTGGCACAATGTCCGGGCGATGTTTTTAATTCAAAAGGCTTTGCGCCGCGCAGATCGGATCATTCGGGAATTCAAGCCCGACGTGATCATCGGCACCGGCGGCTATGCCAGCTTTCCCATGCTCAAGCAGGGCGCAAAGCGGGGTATCCCCACCGCTGTGCATGAGGCCAACGCCGTTCCCGGCTTGGCGACCAAAATGGTCTGCGACCAGGTGGATCGAATTTTGGTGAGCTTTGAGGAGAGCCGGAAGGAGTATAAAAACGCGGATCGCGTGATCGCCGTGGGTATGCCTGTGCGCGAGGAATTCGTCTTTACCCGCCGCGAGGACGCCCGCAGAGAGCTGGGCTTGGGCGACGAACCGCTCATCGTCTCGGCTTGGGGCAGCCTTGGCGCCCGCGAAATGAACAAAAAAATTGCCCGCTTTATGACGCTGGAGTGCCGCGAGCCGCTCGGACGCCACATCCACGCCACCGGCTCCTTCGGATGGCGCTGGATGCCGGAATATGTGAAGGAGCAGGGCGTTGACCTGAAGACGCACCCTGAGCTTCAAATGCAGGAATATATCTATAATATGCCGACTCTTATGGCGGCGGCGGATGTTTTCATTAGCCGCGCAGGAGCTTCCACCATCAGCGAGATCGCAGCGGCTGGAACGCCCAGCATTATCGTTCCGTCTCCCAACGTGACCAATCATCATCAGGAGAAAAACGCGCAGATTTTGCAGCAACGCGGTGCTGCGGTGGTGCTTGCGGAGGAAGAATGTGACGGTGACCGGCTTTACGAACAGGCCAAGCAGTTGCTTCAGGATGAAAAGCGGCGGAAAAATATGCGCGACGCGCTGCGGCAGCTTGCCGTGGTCGACTCCGCAGAGAAAATCTATGCCATCCTTCTGGAGCTTGCAAAATCACGCTGAACCGACCGGATGCATAGAATGGGGCAAATTTCCCCTTTGGAGGTTTGCCCATGGGAAGCTATCAGATCGTGGGAGGCAGACCGCTTTCGGGCACGGTTCGCATCCACGGGGCGAAAAACAGCGCCCTTCCGATTTTGGCGGCAACTTTGGTGACAAAAGGAACCTGCCGCATTGAAAACTGTCCGAATATTTCCGATGTGGACACCGCAATTGCCATTTTGCGGCATTTGGGCTGCGGCGTGAGCCGAAGCGCAACGTGCGTGACGGTGGATACATATTCCGCCTCGGGCTGGAAAATCCCGCCGGAGCGGATGGAAAAAATGCGTGCGGCGGTGATTTTTCTGGGTGCGCTTTTGACCCGTTTTGGCTGCGCGGAGATATCCCAGCCCGGCGGCTGTCCACTGGGAAAGCGCCCCATTGACTTGCATTTGCGGGGATTGGAGCATATGGGCGTGTGCTGCGAGCAGGAAAACGGAAGGCTTGTCTGCTTTGCAGGGGAGCTCAGTTCGAGCACCTTCACATTGCCATTTCCAAGCGTCGGCGCGACGGAAAATCTGCTTCTGGCGGCACTGTCCGTGCCCGGTGAGACTGTTTTGTGTAACTGCGCGAAGGAACCGGAGATCGGTGACTTGATTGCCTTTCTTCGTGCCTGCGGCGCAGATATTTCCGGTGACGGCAGCTCGGTTCTGCGGGTACGCGGCGGAAAAAAGCTGCACGGCGCGGACTATCGCGTCATGCCGGACAGGATGGAGGCCGTGACCTATCTGGCGGCAGCAGCCGCCACCAGAGGCGACCTCCGGCTGACGGAGGTCTGCCCGGCACATTTTCTCCCGGTCATCCGGGCGTTTTCGCGGAGTGGCTGTCAAATCTGCGCGCAGGAGCATGAAATTCGCCTCTCGTGCCGAAATCTGCATGGAGGCGGAGCCATCCGTACCGCACCCTATGACGGCTTTCCGACAGACGCACAGGCGCCCTTGATGGCAGCAATGGCCACGGCGGACGGCGTAACGATTTTTGAGGAAAATATGTTTGAGAACCGGTTTTGCCATGTCCCGGCGCTGCGCGCCATGGGCGCGGAGATCCAAACGGCGGGCAGCCATGCGGTGGTGCGGGGAACAGGATTTCTCCACGGTGCCCATGTTGCGGCTACGGATCTCAGAGGCGGCGCTGCGATGGTCATCGCGGCCCTGCAAGCAAAAGGACAAAGCGAGATCACCCAAACGGAGCATATTCACCGGGGCTACGAGGCATTTGCGCAAACGCTTCGTGCCTGCGGCGCGGAGATTACAGCAAAGGAACGGTAAGTTTCATGGAGCAAAGAGGAAAAAAGAAACGCAATTCACCGGCGGCAAGAGAAGCGCAACGCCTCCGGGAGGAGCGTGCCAGGCAGGAGCAGGAGCGTGAGCTCCGGCAGAAACGCGCAAAACAAAGGGAAAAACAGGCGCGCAAGGAGCGATCATCCCGAGCGGCGCAGACGGCGCAACGGCAGCGTGAGGAACGCCGGGAGGATACACGGCTCGACACTCTGCGGCAAAAGCAGCGCAAGGAGGCACGTCAGCGCGCAAAGCGGCGTATCAGTCCCGTTTTCTGGCGGCGACTGTTCATCATGGCGGGCGTTACTGCCGCGATCATTCTGACGCTGGTGATTTTCTTCCGGGTCAATGAGATCGTGGTGGAGGGCAACAACTATTATACTGCTGAGGAAATCATCGCCGCCTGCGGCGTGGAAAAAGGCGACAATCTTCTGACCATTTCCCGGGGAAAGGTGGCGGGCAACCTTCTGTCGCAGGAGGATACGTTCCGCTATCTCAAGGATGTCAGGGTGGTGCGTGAGCTGCCGGACGGTCTGAAACTGATCGTGACGGAGTACCCGGCGACCTATGCCGTGACGGATACGGAAGGGAACTGGTATCTCATCACCTCTGAAGGAGAGGCCGTGGAGCTTGCGCAGGAGCAGGAGGCAAAAAAGCACATCACTGTCACGGGCCTGAGCATTCAGCCGTGCGTGCTCGGAGAGACGGTAAGCGTTGCGCAGGAGGAAGCCGTGCAGAGCTCCGCGGAGGCCAAAAAGACCGCACTTGTCACCGTGCTTCAGGCTTTGGAAGATGCAGAGCTTGTCAAATCCATCACCACGGTGCATATTCCAACGGCATATAATATCACCCTTCAGTATACCGACCGTTTTGAGGTCACGCTTGGCTCCACAGAGCGGATCGACTATAAGCTGGAATATCTGAAGGAAGTGATCGCACTGCAAAAGAGCTATGACACGGGCACCATCGACCTGACTTTTAGCGGTGCGGATCAGGCAATCGTGAAGCTGGACGAATAGTTTTTCGACCGATTTTCACAAAATATGCTCTGCATCCGGGGCCAGAGCCGTTCATTCATAAAAAAATAACAAATAATTTTGGCAAAAATGAGAAATTCTATTGACCTGCGGGAGTTTTCAAGGTAAAATAGAACGGTATAAGAACGCATATCACTGGATGGATGATTTTCCACTATACATAGGAGGAGAGAACAATGTCTGAAGTTTACGCAGATAAAGTAGTTAATATCAAGGTCATCGGCGTCGGCGGCGCCGGCAATAACGTTGTCAACCGCATGATCACCAGCCGCGTGGGCGGTGTGGAGTTCGTGGTGGTCAATACCGACCGCCAGGATTTGAACAAGTCCAAGTGCCAGAACAAGCTGCAAATCGGTGAGAAGCTCACCGGCGGTATGGGCGCCGGTTCCAAGCCCGAGATCGGCAAGAAGTCTGCTGAGGAAAGCCGCGCTGCG
>CAZPRA010000025.1:0-13857 GCA_964588975.1 uncultured Oscillospiraceae bacterium
GACCAGCCAATCGAATCGTTTTGTGATAAAATGTTCCGTTTTTTCGCAGAGTTTCGGCACACGCACCAGACGGAAAAGCTGAAGCCTCAGCCAATCGACCAGCGAAGTGGCCAGATAAATCGCCAGCGCAACGCCGAAGGTGATCGCCAGTGCAAGCGGTAGGGGCTTTTCCGTGACAAACGCCATTGTGTCCTTGAGTCGGTCGAAGAAGGTCGCATGAACATGGAGCAGATAGACCCCGAAGGTCAGCGGCGACAGCACGGCGACCGTCCGCCGCAAAACGCCCGAACGGCACTTCAGACGGGAGAACAGCTCCACGAAGCAGATCGCAATGAGAAGCCGGAAGGGATTGAGATAAGAATAAGGCCGAATGGCGGAGAACGGACGAATGCCGAAAACCGCGCCGAGATAGAGGCAGGCCGTGGCAACACAGACCGTCAACCAAAGCCAGACGGACTTGATACGAGCGAGAGCCTGCGTCCGCCGCAGGGCGGAGCCGAGCAGGTACAGGCAGATGAGCCAGATCGGGCTGTAGCCGGAGCCCAGAGTGAACGGTTCGGAGCCACGCAGGGAATAGCCGACCGAGGCGGTGCAGGAAAAACCAACGAACACGGCGAAAATCACAAAGTACAGGCCACGGGTCGACAGAGCGTCAAGTCCCCGTTGCAGCACCGGCAGGAGAAGATAAAGCCCCGTATAGGCACTGAAATACCAAAAGCCCCACTGCGAAACGGGCAGGACGGCACGCACCCAAACCTCGCCGCCCACGCTTCCGGGTTCCAGCACCTCGCCGACGGCACACATCAGGAGGCTCAGGAATACCACCTGAAGCCACAGCGCAAGCCACCGTTTGGGTTGGAACTTCATTTGCACATAGCCGGAAATCAGCGCATAGACATTCACGGCGCACAGGCTCAGAAGCAGGAGGAAACGATAAGTATAGTAGTGCGCCGAGCCGACCGCACAGGCGTTGACAAGGCCGCCCTGATTGCACAGGTGGATGATGACGATGGCGAACATCGCCACGCACCGAAGCAGATCGATGCCCACATTCCGCTCGGTTTTGGTTTTTTGCAAAGTCGACACGATGGATTCCTCCTAATTATGATAATGCTAGGATAGCGTCATTGCGAGCAAGCGTGGCAATCCGCACTTCCGACCACCGCACTCGTAGGGGACGGCGTCCTCGACGTCCCATATGCGAAGCAGCCGAAAAGTGCCATGTGGGACGTCGAGGACGCCGTCCCCTACGGAATGCGAAGCCTCATAGCAATCCGTCACGAAGTGACACCACAGTTCTTCTCTCTTATCTCCTAAGAAATATCCGCCAAATCGAGGTACTGGCTGCCGTTTTCGGCAATATAATCTTTTCGTCCCTGCAAATTGTCGCCCAGCAGGAGGTCAAAATAGAGCGCAGATTTTTCCGCATCCTCGGGCATGACCTTGATGAGGCGGCGAGTCTCCGGATTCATGGTCGTCATCCACATCATCTCCGGCTCGTTCTCGCCCAGACCCTTGCTTCGGGAGATGGTGCATTTTTTATCGCCGATGGTCTTCAAAATCTCCGCCTTTTCCCCCTCGGAATAGGCAAACCAGGTTTTGTCCTTCGTGTTGATTTCAAAAAGAGGGGACTCGGCAATATAAACATAGCCTTCGTTGATGAGGGTGGGCACGAGACGGTAGAGCATGGTCAGAATCAGGGTGCGGATCTGGAAACCGTCGACGTCGGCGTCGGTGCAGATGACGATCTTGTTCCAGCGCAGGGCGGCAAGGTCGAACGCCGCCAAATCCTTGACATGCTTGTCCTTGACCTCCACGCCGCAGCCCATGACACGCAGGAGGTCGGTGATGATCTCGCTTTTGAAAATTCGGGCGTAGTCTGCCTTGAGACAGTTGAGAATTTTGCCTCGGACGGGCATGATGCCCTGAAATTCGGCGTCACGGGAGAGCTTGACCGAGCCCATGGCACTGTCGCCCTCAACGATATACAGCTCCCGACGGCTGGCGTCCCGGGAGCGGCAGTCGACGAATTTCTGCACCCGATTGGCGATGTCCAGAGAGCCGGAGAGCTTCTTTTTCACCGTGATTCTCGCACGCTCCGCCGTCTCTCGACTGCGCTTGTTGATGAGCACCTGATCGGCGATCTTGTCCGCCTCGGCCTTGTTTTCGATGAAATAGACCTGAAGCTGCTGGCGGAAAAACTCCGTCATGGCCTCCTGAATGAACTTGTTGTTGATGGATTTTTTGGTCTGGTTCTCGTAGGAGGTCTGCGTCGAGAAGCAGTTCGTCACCAGAACGAGGCAGTCCGCCACATCCTGATAGGTTATTTTCGCCTCATTTTTGACATATTTCCCGCTTTGTTTCAGATATGCGTCGATGGCATAGACGAAGGCGTTTCTCGTCGCCTTGTCGGGCGAGCCGCCGTGCTCGAGCCACGAGGAATTGTGATAATATTCCTGACGGCTGAGATTTCGGGAAAAACAGACGGCGGCAGAGATTTTGACCTTATAGTCGTCCTTGTCGGCGCGGTCACGGCCTTTTCGCTCGCACTCCCAGAACTGCGGCATGGTGAAGGAATTGCCCTCGGTCAGCTCGGAGATATAGTCCAAAATACCCTTTTCGTAGCAAAAATCGGTCGTTTCGAATTTGCCGCCGACCTGATTGCGGAAGCGGAAGGTCACACCGGCGTTGACGACCGCCTGCCGCTTCATCACATCCAGATAGTATTCCCGGGGAATGTTGATGTCCGTGAAAACCTCCAGATCGGGCTTCCAGCGGAACATGGAGCCGGTCTTTTTGCGGTCGGCCGGAGCTTTTTTCAGTTCGCCGACGATGTTGCCCTTTTCAAAATGCAGGTCGTAACGGAAGCCGTCCCGATAAATTCTCGCATCGAAAAATTCCGAGGCGTACTGCGTGGCGCAGGTGCCCAGGCCGTTCAAGCCGAGCGAATATTCATAGGTATCGCCGGAATTGTTGTTGTATTTGCCGCCGGCATACATCTCGCAGAAGACAAGTTCCCAGTTGTAGCGTTGTTCTTTCTCGTTCCAGTCAACAGGACAGCCACGGCCGAAGTCTTCGACTTCGATGGACTTGTCCTCGTAACGGGTGACGACGATGAGGTCGCCGTGTCCCTCCCTGGCCTCGTCAATGGCGTTCGAGAGAATTTCAAAGACGGCGTGCTCGCAGCCGATGAGATCGTCCGAGCCGAAAATGACCGCCGGACGCAGACGCACACGGTCGGCGCCCTTCAGGGAGCTGATGCTGTCGTTGGTATAAGCCTGTTTTTTCGTTGCCATAGTAATCCTCGCACATTTTGTGTATAAACACCCATAATAATCCACTATATAATGTATATAGTATAATCCTCTTTCTCCGAAAAGTCAAGCGCAGCAAATTTTTCCGAGGGGCTTGTATTTTTCTGTCGTATCCGCTAGAATAAGGGGGAAAACAGCCGAGGAGGTACAATATGAAGGAAGAACCTCAAATGAGCAAAAAGAAACGGAAAAATCAGAGCGAAAAGGTCATGCAGCGCGTTTTGGCGGTGCTGCTGGGTCTGATCGTGATTCTGATGGCGATACTGGTCGGATGGGCGCTGAAGCTTGGCGTGAATGTGCCGGATATGACGAGCGGAAAAGTTCAGCAGACGGAGGGCAGTTCCTCTGAGCAGCCTTCTCAGACGGCGGAGCCGGAGAGCTTGGAGCCGGTCAGCGAGTCAAGCAGCGAGGCGGAACCGGAGCCGGAGCCTGACCCGGCACTGGAGAAGGCACAGGCGCTTCTGGACAGCCTGACGCTGGAGGAAAAGGTGGGGCAGATGATTTTTGCCACACCGGACAGCCTGACCGGGGTCACGGGCGCAGACATTGCCGGAACCATGACGCAGCAGGCGTTGGAGGAATACCCCGTCGGCGGCGTGGTCTATTTTTCGCAGAATATCAAATCCGCAAGCCAGATCACGGGCATGATTGAAAAGACTCAGTCCTATTCCAAAATCCCGCTCTTTATCGGCGTGGATGAGGAAGGCGGACGGGTGAGCCGTCTGAGCCGTTTGGGTATCACCGACACGCTTGAGCCAATGGCGGTTTACGGCGAAGCCGGAGACGAAGACGCCGTGAAGGATATCGGCCTGACGATCGGAGGCCAGCTCCGCGAAGCGGGCTTCAATCTGGATTTTGCTCCGGTTGCGGATATCATCACGAACTCCAACAACACCGAGATCGGAGACCGCTCCTTCAGCAGCGATCCGGAGGTTGCGGCGCGGATGGTTGCGGCCATGACGGAGGGCTTGCAGGAAAGCGGCGTTTCTGCCTGCCTGAAGCATTTCCCCGGTCACGGCAGCACCGAAACGGACTCCCACACGGCGTTGTCCGTCTCTCAGCGCACCATAGAGGAGCTTCGCCAGAATGAGTTGGTGCCGTTCAAAGCGGGAATTGAAGCGGGCGTTGGCATGATCATGATCTCTCATATGTCTTTGCCCAATATCGTGGGCGACAATACGCCCTGCGATTTATCCTATACCATCGTGACGGAGCTTTTGCGGCAGGAATTGGGCTATGACGGCGTGGTCATCACGGACTCCCACGAGATGGGAGCCATCACCGGCAGCTATCCCTGTCAGGAGGCCACGGTGAAGGCAATTCAGGCGGGCTGCGATATCGTCCTGATGCCCCAAAGCGTGTCTCAGGCTTATACTGCCATCCTTGCGGCGGTGGAAAACGGCGAGCTGACGGAGGAACGCATCAACGAAAGTGTGCTGCGAATTTTGACGCTGAAATACCGCTTGGGACTGATTGAGGAATAAATAACAATCGGGACTGTTGCGTTTTGATATGCTCCCCATAGAGCAGACACTCGAAATAACAAAAATTCGAGACTGCACTATGGGGAGCATATCTTCACTTGGCAACAGCCCCGTTTGTTATGAAAGCTCCAGCAGACGGGCGGCAAGCGCCTCGTTGTTTCTGCACAGCGCCCGCAGACGGGCAATGTTCTTTTTGTCAAGCGCCTGTTCTGCCAGCGCCGACTCGATCAAATCACCCAAGTTGGCCGCGCTGACCTCGGCAAGCGGCAGGTAAAGCTCCTGCCCAAGATGATCCAGAAAACCGCTGACCTTGGGGTCATAAACCACGCCCACCACAGGAACGCCCTGCCCGGAGGCGAAAATCAGCGTGTGAAGCCTCATGGAAAGCACCAGAGACATCCGCCGCACCAGCGCAATGACCTCCTCGCCGTCAGAACCGGCAGAGAGCCGCAGATGAGGGCAGCGAAGCCGCTCTGCCACTGCCTGAATGGCTGCTTCGTCCCGCTGGGGCTCCATGGCATAAAGCAGGGGAATCAGGCCGTGCTCACGATAGGCATATTCCGCAGCGGCGGCAAAGGCGTCCACCTTTTCCTCAAAACCTTCCCAAGGCCGGACGGCCAGCATGCAATAGCGCTTGCCGTCCTCCAGACCGCAGCGGCGCAGATAGCTCTGCAAATGGCCGGAATCCGGCGGGTCCATTAAAAGCGCAGGGTCCGCATTGAGGTGGATCTCCGGCTTGGTGACTCCAAGTTCGCTGAGGAAATCCCGGGAATAGCCGTCGCGCACGGAAATAATTTCTGCACAGCGGTTGAGCACCCGTGCGGTGCGTTTTCGATTGCGCGGACGCGAAATGGGGCCGACGCCGCAGCCGTAAAGCATGACGCGGCAGCCGTTTCGTGCGGCCTGACGGATGCTGAAAAGGTAATAAAGCAAAGAACGCGTGCTGGTAACGTCCTGCATGAGCGTTCCGCCGCCGCTGATATAAAGCCTAGCCTGACGGGTCAGGCGGCCAATTTTGAAGATGTTAAAGGTATACACCGCGTTGATGCCTGCGCAGAGCTTGGTTTCCATGGGATCCCGGCTCAGGGCGGTGATGGGCAGGTCAGGGTCAATGTGGTGGAGCTGCTCAACAATAGCATTTAAAATTGCATTATCACCGCTGTTGCCTTTGCCATAGGCGCCGCAGATCACGGCACCGTCACGCACACCGGCCGGACGTGCTGCCCGGCGAAGGATGACCTGATAAATCTCCTTCTGGCGCTTCACCATGGTTTCCAGCGAGAATTCCCGCCGGGTCTTTTCCTGAAGCGCCTGACCCATTTTTCTGCGCGTCTCGCTCTCGCGGGCAAGACGCAGCATATGCGCGCAAAGCGTGTCTGCGTCGCCGGGATTGAACAGAAGGCCGTTGATTCCGTCGTCAATGAGATAGGGAACGCCGCCAACCCGGGAGGAAATGGTGGCGCAGCCCATGCGGGCACCTTCCGTCAGGGCATAAGGGAAGGTTTCGGACAGGGAAGTGAGCAGATTCACGTCCAGCGCATGGTAAAAGCTGTCCACATCGCGTTCCCAGCCGATAAAGCACACGCTTCCTTCGGGACACAGTTCCTTTGCAAGCGCCTTGATCTGCGCCTCCTGTTCGCCCTCACCGGCGATGGCAAGGCGAATGCTGGGGCACTCTTTGACCGCCTGAGCAAAGGCTTTGACCAAAGTGGTCATGTCCTTGACGGGATTGATTCTTGCGGCAATGCCGAAGACGACGCTGTCTTTTTCAAGCTGTAGCCCAACCTTCTGCCAGTATTCTTCCCGGGACAGCACCTTTGGGCGATGGGCAAAATCCACGCCGTTATAGAGCGTGAAAAGCCGCTGCGGGTCGAAACCCCGGGAGATGAGCAGATCGGTCATGCCGTGAGAGACACCGACCCAGGCATCGAAGCGCCTCAGGGCAAATTTGTTGATGGTTCCGTAGGTGAGAGCGGCCAGAGGGCGCCCCATATAGTCCAGCCGATAGTCGCTGTGCAGGGTGGAGATGACAGGAATACCAGCCTTATGGCGCAGGAGCATACCCATCATATTGGCGCGAGCACCGTGGCAGTGAATGACCTGATAGCCGTCGTGACGGATCATGGCAAGCACCCGCTTTCCGGTGCGGCTGAGATTGTGATCCTCCATCACGGTGGTGGGAATGCCCAACTGACGGGCTTCGCACGCAAAATCGCCCTCCGTGAAGCAAATCAGATGGACGGTTTCGGTTTGATTGAGACCAGCCAGAAGGGACAGAACGTGCGTTTTTGCGCCGCCGACGTCTCCGCCGGAGATCATATGGATGATTTTCATAAAGAAGAACCTCTTGAATTCCTGTGGTATAAGGATTATAATATAAATCGTCAAATTATTCAATCCAAAATCGGAGGTAAGCATGAAACTCTTTGGAAAAAAACTGAACATCATCGACCTTCTCATCATCGTCATTCTTCTGGCGGCGGTGGTTCTGGTGGGTGTAAAGCTTCTTGGGGACGATACGGAAACACTGGGCAGTGAGTCTGCGCTGACGGCGCCCAACCTTCGCGCCACGGTGCTTTGCGAGGATATTGACCCGGAACTGGCGGCCAACCTGACCGCAGCCCTGCAGGACGAGCCAATGGAAATTGCGGGCAATTCCGTGGAACGCACCCGCCTGTTTTACAGCAACAAGCTCGTGGACGGCAAAATCACGGGCTATGAAATTCGGGACAATGGCGATGGCACAGCCGACCTCCTTCTGAATTTTGAGGCGGTGGCAGTCATTTCCGACGGGGCTTATTCCGTTGCCCTTCAGGAAGTCCGCATAGCCAAGGAATTCATTGTGAAAACGCTGGATGTGGAAATTGAAGGCGTGATCCTCTCTATGGAGCGTCTGGGATGAACGAGCTCATCACAAGCAGCTATACCTGGCGGCTGTGTGTCCGTCTGGCGGCGTTTTTCCGGGGTTGTTGGCTGGGAAAAGCCATTCGCGCTCTGGGCAGACTTTGGCGGGAGTCTGCCATATACAGCTTTTTTGCCCGGCTTCTGACCGCACCGGATCCGGCTCAGGGCTCCTGCTATCGCCGCTACATGGACAGGCTGAATGTCTGGCTTCACCGAAAGGGAAGCGCTCTGCGGCGGAAAACGGAGGAGAGCTGCGCCTGCGCCCTGTACCGTAAATGCGTGGCCTACTGCGGGAAAAGCCGGCTTGCCGGGAGCGTTTTCTGCGGCGGCGTGACCAGCCTTCTGCTCTTTGCCTTTGCCGCCTTTGCCATCATCGACTATCTGCTCCGGGACGTTCTGGGCATCAGCTTTTTGGCCTCCGTCTGGGACGAACTTCTGATTTTGGCTTCTTTTTGCTGGATTCTGTTCCGCCGGTGCGTGAACAAAACGCCGCTTTCCAGCCGGGCAAACGCCATGGACATTTGGCTTGGTTTCTACCTTCTGGCGGGTCTTTTGCTCCTGTGGCACACTGCGACCCTTGTGGACATCAACATCACCGGCTACCGCGCCAGTATGCAGTATATTCTGGTCTTCTTTGCGGTGCTGCGCCTTCTGCGCGACGAAAGGGATCTGATGATGATGTACCGGGTGATGGTGATCATCGCCTTTGTTATCGCGTTACACGGCATTTTGCAATTCGTCGTTGGCGTTGAAATTCCGGCAGAATGGACGGACAAGGCAGAAGACACTGTGCGCACCCGCGTTTTCTCCATTTTCAGCAATCCCAATATCATGGCCGCCTATATGATTCTCTTTGCGCCAATGGCGATCGGCATGGCCTATGCCAGCAAGACTCCGGCGCAGAAGGTGTTTTACTGGTTCTGCGGGATCTGTATGTGTGTGGGGTGCCTTTTTACCATGTCCCGGGCGGCATGGATGGCACTGGCGATCGTTGCGGTGCTCTTTGCCCTGATCGTAGACCGGAAGCTCTTTGGCCTCATGCTCTGCGCCGGAATTGCGGCCTGCTTTTTGCCCTTCGTGCGCAGCCGGATCGGCTATCTGTTCACGCCGGAATTTGCCGAGTCCAATGCCCGGGCGGGTCGCGGCAAGCGCTGGGAGACCGGCTTGGGCTATCTGGAGGAATACAGCAAGTGGGGCACCGGCCTCGGCTACGGTATTTTTGGCGGTGCGGTTGCGGCACAAAATCCGGTCAACCCCAATTTTGACTATATGTATGTGGATAACTACTACGTCAAAATTCTGGTGGAGAACGGCATTGCGGGTCTGAGCGCATTTCTGGCTACCATGGCGGCTCTGCTGTATCAGGGCGTTCGCGCCTGCGCCAAAAGCCCCAGAAAGCCGCTTTGTGCCGGTATGCTTGCCGGTCTGGTCGGAATTCTGATCCACAGCTATTTTGAAAGTCTCTGGGAGGAGCCTTACATGATGGCGCTGTTCTTTGCGGTGGCGGCCATGCTGATTTTTGCGGGCTTTTTCCTGAAACGGGACGGGCAGGGAGAGAAAACGACATGATTTGCAGAGAATGCGGCGCGGAAAACCGCGAGGGTCTTGCCGTCTGCGCCAACTGCGGCACGAGCTTGCCGGAACCTCAAACGCAAAAAAAGAGCGGAAGAAAATGGCTGCTTGCGGCTGCTGCTTCTTTGGCAGTGCTGCTTTCGGCCATCGTGCTGACCTGCGCTTTGAGCACAAAAAGCTATGAGCGTAACGCAAAACGCTTCGTTCGGGCTACACTGGAAAACGATATGCAGCAGGTACAGGAGCTTTTGGCGCCCTGTATCTATGCCTATGCCGGAGACAATCTGGACATGGGGCAGGGCGTTGAGCGCTGCCGGGTAAAGGTGCGTTCTTCCGAGCGCATGGGCTCCGTGCCGCTTCTGGACTATAACCGGATTTTGGTCAGTTTGGACAGCGAATGGAAAATGACGGATGCCTATTATGTCACCGTGAGCTACGAGTGCTGGCAGGACGGAGAAAAATCTGCCGCACAGGAAATGCTTGTGGTTGTGGGGCTTATGGGAGAAAAATGGTATGTCATTACGGTCGAGCCGTCTTGACAGACTCCGTCACCTGTGTTAAAATCTTTCCGTCATTTTTTGCAAGGAAGACAGATAAAGGAGATAAATAACTATGTTGAAAAAAATCAGCCTTGTGGCACTCGTTGCCCTGTGCGTTTGCTGCCTGCTTACGGCCTGCGCCAAAGATGAGCAGAACGGTGACAGCCTGAGCAGCCCTGAATCGTCAGAAAGCACGCTTGAATCGTCAGATAGCGTGCTGGAAGAAAGCAAGGCACCTGTGGCCGAGCGCTTTGCCATTGCCGCTCTGACCGCGAATGCCGACGAGGTCGAGGCCTGCGTTTACCCCGAAATGGCCGAGGTTTTTGTGGAAACCTATGCCGAGGGCAAGTATGTGTTCAGCGACGTGACCGCCACGGCTACAGAGGAGATCGTCCTGCTTCAGGATGGTCTGGAATACTACACCAGCTTTTTGAGCCGCGACTATGGCGTGCAGCAGAATTTGGAGTCTGCCAGCAGCTTCACTGTGAATTTCTCCGGCAAATATAACGGCAAGACCTACTCCGGCTCCATGACGGTCATGGTGGCGGATTTTGCCGGCGGCAGATACGTGATTTCTGCGCAGATCGACAAGCTGGAGGACGCCTTCTATGAGGACAACTGTCCCGAGGGCGAATTCTATTTCGATATGCACGGCGAGGAATAATCCATTTTGAAAACCGAAAGGCAGCTTGCCCAGACGTCTCATGGCGCTTTGGCGGGCTGCCTTGGAGCATATTTTCTGGTGCTTGAAAGATGAACGGAAAGGAAACGATCGAATGAAAAAACCGACACTAGTCGTGATGGCCGCCGGTATGGGCAGCCGCTTTGGCGGCCTGAAGCAGATGACGCCGGTGGATGACCGCGGCAACAGCATTTTGCACTATTCTCTTTATGACGCATGGCGCTCCGGCTTCGGCAAGGTGGTTTTCATTGTCAAGAAGGCCATTTTGGAGGAATTCCGCCAGATCACTGCGGGACTGGAGCAGTATATCGAGGTGGCCTATGTCTGCCAGGAGACGGACTGCCTGCCGCAGGGCTTCTGCGTGCCGGAGGGACGCGTCAGGCCGTGGGGTACGGGTCACGCCGTCCTTTGCGCAAAGGATGAGATCGACGGCCCCTTTGCGGTGATCAATGCCGACGATTTTTATGGCCGCGAGGCGTTTGCGGCGCTGGCGGAGTTTTTCCGCGAGGAGCACGGTGAGCGTGAATATGCCATGGTGGGCTACCTTCTGCGCAACGCCATGACGGATAAGGGCACCGTGACGCGTGGCATCTGCCAGACGCAAAACGGCTATCTCACGGGCGTGACCGAACAGGGAAACATTGCCCGTCAGGGTCAGGACGCGGTTTATACACAGGACGGAGAGCACTTCCTGCCGCTTTCCGGAGACACGCTTGTTTCTATGAACTTCTGGGGCTTCCAGCCCAGCTTTTTGGACGAATTGGAGCGAAGCTTCCCAGACTTTTTGCGGGAAAATCTGGAGAAAAATCCCCTGAAATGTGAATTTTTCCTGCCGACGGTCGCCAGCGACCAAATTCGTGCGGGAAACAGCAGCGTAAAGGTTCTCAGCACCGACGCCGTCTGGTACGGCATTACTTACCGGGAGGATCTGCCTGCGGTGCAGGCGGCAGTGGCGGAGCTGTGCCGCCAGGGAAAATATCCTCAGGTTCTTTTCCCCTGACCAACGCCGCAGGAGGCCGAAAAAATGATAGAAAATCTGAACAAACAGAGCTTTTCCGGCTTCGGAACGGTTTTACGGGACAGCTTGCCCAACCGGGGCTTTCCCACACAGACGGGTTGGACGGAGCGTGTGAGCCATTTTTCCGTCAGCGACCTGTTCTATTACCGCACGCCGACACCGATATATCTGGATTTTGAGCTGGGCATGACGGTGCTTGCGCTTCGCGCTCAAGCGGCAAATGGTGCAAAGCCTACCTGCTTCTATCTGGACAAACCCGTGTGCCTGCCCGCTGGGACAGAATTTGCCATCGTGCCCTATCAGCAGGAGTGCTCTGTGCGGATGTCCATGCCTGACGGACAGGAGTTGGATAAGCTGCAGCCCTGCGGCGCCATCCGTGATTTGAAAATTGCCGATCACTTCAGCCTCGGTGAGATCTATACGCTCTTTTACCGCGAGGAGGAAAGCGGCTTTTTGTTCAAGGGCGAGCGCCATTCCATGCTGGAACTGACCTATGTAGATCGCGGACAGCTCCACTGCGTGGTGGACGGCAACGGCTATACGCTCCGCCAGGGGCAGCTCATGATTTTTATGCCTGATCAGTGGCATATGCAGTATACCGACCTGAACGTGACGGCGCGTTTTCTTACCATTGCGTTCGACCTCACGGGCGATGTGCCGTTAAGCTATGACGGGCGTATCTACGAGCTGTCTTCGGAGGAGGCAATGCTTTTAACGCGACTGCTCAAGGAGACGGAGCTGAACGACCCTTACAGCGACGATTTGATCCGTTGCAATTTAAAACTGCTTCTGATGCACCTTATGCGCGACACCGGCAGCCGCAAAAAACGACTGAAAACGCCGCTTGCGCTTCACAATGAGAATTTTATCGTTGGCCGCACACTGCAATATATTTCCGACCATGTCTATGACAAACTTTCTGTGGAGATTGTTGCGCACGAGACTGGCGTCAGCGCGTCGCACCTGACCGCGTTGTTCCGGCGGCAGATGGGTATCTCTCCGGGCGAGTACATCCGCAGGGTCAAGCTGGAGGAGAGCAAGGCGCTCATCCGCGAGGGAAAAATGAATTTTTCAAAAATTGCTGCGGCGCTGAATTATTCCACCATCCACCATTTCTCCCGGCAGTTTAAGGATCATTTCGGCGTGTCACCCTCGGAATACGCAAAATCCATCCGAACGGAATGATGAAAAGCGCAAAAAAACGAAAAAAAGTCAAAATTTGATTTGACTTTTTACAAAAGCGGTGGTAAAATGTACAGGCCGCATTGAAAAGGTTGAAGTTGGGCAGTGCCCACACCTTCAGAGCGAGACTACAGAAAAGGTAGGTGCAAGAAACCATGCAGGCAGTTATCGTTACCGGTGGCAAGCAGTACAGCGTCAAGGAAGGCGACATCATTTTTGTCGAAAAGCTCGGCGTTGAGGCTGACGCAACCGTAACCTTCAATCAGGTGCTGGCAGTTGTGGACGGTGAGAATTCCAAGTTCGGTGCTCCCATCGTGGCAGGTGCTTCCGTCGAAGCTAAGGTGCTGAAGAACGGCAAGTCCAAGAAGATCACCGTCTTCAAGTATCGCCCCAAGAAGGACTCCAAGTCCATCCGTGGCCACAGACAGCCTTATACCAAGGTGCAGATTGAAAAGATCTCTGTGTAATGATTAAGGTAGAAGTTTTCAATCAGAACGGCAGACTCAACGGTTTTGCCGTATCGGGACACAGCGGCTATGCCAAAGAGGGAAGCGACGTCGTGTGCGCCTCCGTTTCTTCGGCGGTCACCTTTGCCGAGTGCACGATCAATGACGTTTTGGGAAACCATGCAAACGCCAAAGTTGAGCCTTCTGAGCCCCGGGTCACCCTCACACTTCCCGCGGTCTGCGATGATGAGGACGCAGTTCAGGCAGTGCTGACCGGCTTTATGCTGACCATGTGCTCCCTGCGGGATGAGTATCCTGATTATATCGAAGTTATGGAGGTGTAACAAATGCTGAAAATCGGTTTTCAGTTCTTCGCACATAAGAAGGGCGGCGGTTCCACCAAGAACGGCCGTGATTCCGAGTCCAAGAGATTGGGCGTAAAGCGCGCAGACGGTCAGTTCGTTCTGGCCGGCAATATTCTGGTTCGCCAGAGAGGCACGCACATCCATCCGGGTACCAACGTCGGTATCGGCACCGACGACACCCTCTTTGCACTCATTGACGGCACCGTCAAGTTCGAGCGCAAGGGCAAGGATCGCAAGCAGTGCTCCGTCTACGCCAAGCAGTAATTTGCAACGAGGAATCCCGAACATAAGTCCCTTATGTTCGGGATTTTTTTAAAATATAGGTTGAGCCAATGGAGAAACGGAACAGAA
>CAZPRA010000026.1:0-13389 GCA_964588975.1 uncultured Oscillospiraceae bacterium
TCCAGCGCACCCTTCAAATCGCCCATGGTGATTCCCTCGTCCACCACCAGACCTTCAATCTGGTGGAACATGGGAGAGTGGGTAGCGTCAGCCTCATCCTTGCGGAAGACGCGGCCGGGAGCAAGAATACGGATGGGCGGTTTCTGCTGCTCCATGACACGAATTTGCATAGGGCTGGTCTGGGTACGCAGAAGCAATTCGTCCTTTTCGTCAAAATAGAAGGTGTCTGAGCGATCCCGGGAGGGATGCCCTTCCTCAATGTTCAGGCGGGTGAAGTTATAGGCCGCTTCCTCCACCTCCGGGCCGTCCACGATGGTATAGCCCATGCCGATGAAGATTTCCTTGACCTCCTGCAAAACCCGGTTCATGGGGTGCTGATGACCCATGGCAATTTCCTTGCCGGGAATGGTCACGTCCACCGCTTCCGCAGCCAGACGCGCCTGAAGATCAGCCGCCTCCAACTCGGCTTTCCGCTGCTCCAATCTGGCCTCCAGCTTGGCGCGAACGGTGTTGGCAAGCTGACCCATCACCGGACGCTCCTCCGGGCTGAGCTTGCCCATGAGCTTCAAAACGGCGGTCAGTTCACCTTTTTTGCCCAGCACACGGACACGAACGGCATCCAGCGCCGACAGATCTGCCGCCTCCTGCATTTGCGCAAGGGCACGGTCTTTGATTTGCTGCAATTGTTCTTTCATATGATTTGTCCTTTCGGTCATACAATTTTGCCGGGAGCTACGCTGTTGTCCAAAAAAGAAAATGCCCTCCGTCCAAAGGGGACGAAAGACACAGGACTTCCGCGGTACCACCCGCAATTCGCCGGAAACCGGCGCACTCTGGCTCATAACGGAGCGACCCGTCCCGACCTACTGGCCTTAGCGTTCTGCCGGGAAGCTCATGGGAGAAAGCCGGGTATGCACGCGGCAGGTGCTCTCAGCAAACGCACCCTCTCTGAAGCCGCAAAAACAGCCGACGACCCATTCATCGCCTTTCATATTTACCGGACAATTTTAGCACAGCTTTTCCAATGTTTCAAGTGCTGATTTCACCTTTTGCGAAATTTTTCGGAGCAATCCGGCTAATTTCCGCAAAAAGCCGAAAGGCTCTATTGTTTTTCGGCGCAAAGCGTGCTATAATGGCAAAAAAGGAACGAAGAAAAACCGAAACCGGGGAAAAGAGGAGAAACAATGGCAGCAAATTTCCGCAGCGCCCTTCACGGCTTTAACCGCAGCGACGTGGTGCAGTTCATCCAAAGTCAGACCATGGAGCACGAGCGTGCCCTTCGCGTGCAGAAGGAAGAAATTTCCCGTCTGCAATGCGTTCTGGACGCGATGCGTCGGGACTTAGAGCAATGCCAGGCAGAAAAGGCCGCTCTTGAGGCACAGCTTGCGGCGAAAGAGACGTCCGAGCCGGAAGAAGTCGAGGTATCCCCTTCTCTGGACGCGCCCATGGCGTCTCCTGTCTCCGTGGTAGCTGCTGTGCCCGGCGATTTTAATGAAATGGAGCTGGCGGCTTATCGCCGTGCGGAGCTGACCGAGCGCATGGCCCGTGAGCGCTCTGCCGCCGCTGAGGAACGCATGAAGGCCATTTTTGCGCAGGCTGACGAAAAGCTGCTTTTGACCGCTCAGGATATGTCCACCGTTCTTGCGTCCTTCCGCAGCGATTTTGAGCAAATGCAGCAGCTTCTCTCTACCGCACAGCAGATCGTCTGTGACTCCTCCGAAAGCCTGAAAGCCGCCTCCGAGCTGTGCAGTGAAGGCTAAAAACGTTTTCATCATAAAGTGCTGCCGCCCGAAAACGGGTCGGCAGCACTTTTTATGGTATTGCGATTTCCTTCCCTTTCAGAACGACCTCGCGGATATAACGGAAGGTCTCCTTTTCACCGCGGTCTCGGAGCATGGTCAAAAGATAGACCAATTCTTCCATGGTCTGCCGGTGCATCATGGTCATATCTTTTCCCTCGGCGGAGGTCAGCAGATATTCCAGCGCGTCAGCGTCGCGGTAGTCCTTTCCATGATATGTCTTGCAGGCGGCAATGCGATCCATGATCATCTCAACAAAATACTTTCGCGGCATGGCAACCGGTTCATATTTCCTTGTTTTCAGACTCAGATCCGTCCAGTATTCGTAATGGTGCCGGTTTCTGCCCTTGTGGTGCATCCATGCCTCGGAGTAGCCTTCGATCTCCCGCTGGCGGGAATTTGGGCTGCGGGTGCCCTGATAATATCTTGCGCCGGGCCAAAATTCCGTGGGCGAATATTTTGACAGGTCATGCGTCAATCCCTGCCAATAGAGCCCCACCTGAAAGCAGTGTTTTCTCACCGCCCAGCGGTGCTTTGTAATGGTGCAAAAGTGTTTCCATGGATGCATTCCTGTTCTCTCCTATTCTGTCAGTGCTTTTTCCAGCTTTTGAAGTGCCTTTTTCTCGATGCGGCTGACATAGCTTCGCGAAATTCCGCTCATCTGCGCAACCTCACGCTGCGTCATGGGCGGTCTGTTTCCCATCCCATAGCGCAGACGGATGATTTTCTTTTCCCGTTCGTCCAGACATTCCTCTATCTTCTGATAAAGCTTGGCATACGTTTCCTGGTCGGACAGCCGCTCGAACAGGTCATCATCCGAGCAGATCACGTCCATCAGCGAAAGCGCCGTTCCATCCCTGCCGGTCTCCAAATCCTCTGACAGGGAAACATCCGCCGACGACTTCCTCTGCCCGCGAAAGTACATCAGAATTTCATTTTCTACGCAACGGGCGGCGTAGGTTGCAAGGCGGGTGCCCTTGCTGGGGTCAAAGCTGGAAATGCCCTTGATCAGCCCGATGGTGCCGATAGAGATCAGATCTTCCTGATCTGCCGTCTGGGTGTAGTATTTCTTCATAATGTGCGCAACGAGGCGCAGATTGCGCTCGATGAGCACATTCCGCGCCTCAAGATCGCCCTGAGCGGCAAGGGACAGATAATGCTGCTCCTCCTTGGCACTCAGCGGCTTTGGGAAGGAACCCGAATGGTTGGAAAGGCGCAGGGAGTACAAAATGCCGCTGAGGGTCAGCCACACGGCGGCACTGAGCATAGAATCACCTCCGAATTACTTTATTCAGAGGCGGCAAGTCCATATGTCACCAGTCCCGCCGGGCAAGCTCCAGCGCAAGCTCGCGGTGGAACTGCGCGTTCTCAAAGGCACTCAGGGCGTCAAGCGCCTGCTGCGTTTCGCACTGAACCATTTCCCGGCAGGTCTCCACGCCATAGATTTTAACGAACGTGTTCTTTTTGTCGTCCGCACCGGTGGCCTTGCCGAGCTTTTTCGCGTCTCCAATCACGTCCAGAATATCATCCTGAATTTGGAAAGCAAGGCCGATGGCGTCGGCATAGTCACCGGCTGCCTTTTCCTGCTGTGCCGTACCGTTTCCGGCAATCACGCCAAGCAGGCACGCGCTGCGGATCAGGGCGCCGGTTTTCCGGCTCTGGATGGCAAGCACGTCCTCCCGGGTACATTCCCGGCTCTCCGCGTCCATATCCAAAGCCTGACCGCCCACCATTCCCATGGCACCGGCGCAGTGGGACAGCACTGCCGTTGCCCGGACGATGCGCTCCGGCGGAAGTTGGGCTGCGGCAAGCTGGGAAAAGGCCGCCGTAAGCAAAGCGTCACCGGCAAGAACCGCCATGGCCTCGCCATAGACGCGGTGATTGGAGGGCTTGCCCCGGCGGAAATCGTCATTGTCCATGCAAGGCAGATCGTCGTGGATCAGGCTGTAGGTGTGGATCATATCCACCGCCGCCGCAAAGGGCAAGGCGTCCTCTGCCCTTCCGCCGCAAAGCTCGCAAAAGGACAGCGTCAAAACCGGCCGCAGTCGCTTGCCACCGGAAAGCAGGCTGTAGCGCATGGCCTCAAAAAGCTGCTTCTGCGGTTCGTCCTGCAAAAAGCAGCGGGAAAGATAATCCTCAATGCACGCTTTATAGTGCTGCCATTCATTCTTCATTGGAAAACTCCTTTTCCTCCGGGGTGCCGTCAGCGCCCCTGGTAAGCTGCGTGACCTTCAGCTCCGCCTCGTCGAGCTGCTTAGAGCAGGAGGCGACAAGGCCGGTACCCTCCTCAAACAGCGCCAAAGCCTCCTCCAGAGGCACCTCGCCGCGCTCCATGCGCTTGACGATTTCTTCCAGACGTTCCATGGACTGTTCAAATGTTCTGGATGCTTCCATATTGTTTTCTTTCACGATTCTACCTCCTGAACAAGTGCTGTAAAGCCGCCGTCTGACAGGCGAACGGTGACGCGGTCGCCTCGATGCAGGGCTTGGGCGCTCCGAACGAGCCGTCCGTCCGGAGTGGTTGTCATGCAATAGCCACGGGTCAGCACCTTCAAAGGACTCATGGCATCCATTTTTGCCGTCAGGCGGACGAAGCGCTCGCGATAGCGTCCGTACTGCATACGATAAGCCGCCAGCAATCTCCTGTAGCCATGGTCAAGCTGCATCCGCCGGTCGTTGAGATAATTCAGGGGACTTTTCAGGCTTCTTGCGGCAGCAAGGCCCCCAAGGCGCTGCCGTTCCTGTTTCAGCTTTTTGCTCATAAGCGCCAGAAGAAGCGCCTGTTTTGCCGCCAAAGTCTGGCGCAGCTCCATCTGGTCAGGCACCGCAAGCTCTGCCGCGTTGGAGGGCGTTGCCGCGCGGAGATCGGCCACAAAATCCGAAATGGTCACATCCGGCTCATGCCCCACGGCGGAAATCACCGGAATTTGCGACTGCGCAATGGCATAGGCCACGCGCTCGTCATTGAACGCCCAGAGGTCTTCGATGGAGCCGCCTCCTCTGCCGGTGATGATCAGGTCAGCGACCTGATAGGAGTTGGCATAGCGGATGGCGGAAGCGATCTCTGCCGGAGCCTCAGTGCCCTGAACACGCACCGCCAGAAGCTTTACCTGACACAGAGGATAGCGCTTGCGCAAAATGCGAAGCATATCCCGCAGGGCGGCACCTGCCGAGGACGTGACAATGGCGATCCGGTGCGGATATTTGGGAAGCGGCTTTTTGCGTTCGAGCGCAAAAAGCCCCTGCGCCTGAAGCTTGGCCTTGAGCTGTTCAAAAGCAATGTGCAGATCGCCGGTGCCTTCCGGAGTCAGGGATGTGCAATAGAGCTGATAGGCGCCGTCACGGGGAAAAACGGAAACGCGGCCTGCGGCGATCACCTTCATGCCGTTTTCCGGGCGAAAACGAAGATGAAAGGCGTTGCCTTTGAACATCACGCAGCGGATGGCGCCGCCGGCGTCCTTCAGGGAAAAATAATGGTGTCCGGAGGGATAGAGCTTATAGTTGCTGATCTCGCCGCGGATGAAAAGAGCGGATAAAAAAACGTCCTCCTCAAAGCGCAGCTTCAGATATTCATTGATTTGGGAAACCTCATAAATGGGCTGCTCCATGATGGATCCTCCATGTTAAAACCGCAGTGCCCAAAGCGTTATCCGTGGCATACTGTCCGGGGCAGAAAACAGCCGGCAGTGCGGCGCAACGCTGGCGCAGCAGACTGTTGGAGGCGACGCCTCCGGCGAAAACGACACGATAGCCGGGATACTGCCGCAGGGCGTTTTCCGTTGCCTCTGCGATTGCGCCCACCAGACTTTTCAGGGCATAGACCGCAGTTTTGGCGGCATTGCCGCTGTGATAGCTCTGGATTTTGTTCTGCACGCCGGAAAGAGAGAATTCCAGCCCCTTCACCTTCACGTGGAAGTGCTCCTTCGCATTGGGCGCTTCCTGACTCAGTCTATCCAGAGCCTTTCCCGAGGGAAAGGGCAGCGAAAGAAGCTGCCCCGTTCGGTCAATGAGCTGACCGGCGGAGATGTCGGTTGTGCCGCCGATTTTCTCTGCGTGAACACTCAGACCCTCCGGTGTGACCAGAAGCAGCTCCGTCGTGCCGCCTGAAAGATGCCACGCCAAATGCGGCTCGTCCATCAGCTCCATATGTCCCGAGGAAAACAGAGAGGCCGCAATGTGCCCCTGCTGATGGGAAAAGGCGTAAAAAGGCACGCCGAGGGCGTCGGCCATCACCTGTGCCTGTGAGCTTCCGGCCAAAAAGCAGGGCATATAGGAGCCTTCGACGGCTCTGGGACGAGTGCTGGCGCCGACTGCGCAGATCTCATCCGTCCCGAAATCAGAAAACAGCCTGTCGGTCAGTTCCGGCAGGCGTTTCACATGGGCAAAGAGGGCATCGCTCTGGCGCAGACCCAGAGCGCCCTTTTCCACGTCCAGCAGACGCGAAACGTTATGCCCCTGTGACCCGTCAAAAAAGGCTACAGAGGTGGTATAGTTGCTGGTGTCGAACGCAATGGCTCTCATTGCGGAACCTCTGCCTGCTGCAAGCCGCGGGCAAAGGAGCCGAGAATTCCGTTGACGAAGGAGACGACCTCCTCGTCCTCGTATTTCCGAACCAGCTCCAAACACTCGTTGATGGCGACCCCGGCGGGGACATCGTCCACATAGAGCGTTTCATACATTGCAAGGCGCAAAGCGGCCTTGGTCAAATGGGAGATGCGGCGCAGATTCCAGCCGATGGAATAGCGGGAAATCAGCCCGTCAAGCTCCTCTTTTCGCGCTGCAACACCTGCCACGCAGTTTTTGATATAGTCGAGCTGCTTGCGGCTTGGGCGTTCGGTATAGACCTCATTTTCCTCCGCAAGGGCAGCATAGTATTCCTTTTCCAGCCGGGCGTCAATGGCCTGCTGCGGCGTTTCGTCAGTATAGTCCAGCGCATAGATCAGGTGCGCGGCAAGCTCTCTGGCGTTCGAACGAGTCATAGCAATCTCCTTTATGTACAGGCAATGGGGTGCGTCACCGCACCCCTTGTTTAAACCTTTAAGCCTTTCCCTCGGCCTTGGGCTGAGAAACGCCGCAGACGTTCACATTCACGTGGCTGGGTCTGACCCCGGTCATGGCCTCGACCTCGTTAAAGATAGCCTCCTGCACGTTTCTGGCAACATCCATCACGGCAGAGCCGATTTTTACCACCAGATTGCAGGAAATGTCGATTTCGCTGTTCTCACCGAACACGACCCGAATTCCTCTGCGGAGATTTTTCTTACCAAGCAGGTTGGAAATGTCAAAGCTGGCGCTGGTGCTCAGACCATAGACGCCTTCGATCTCGCGGACTGCAAGCGCCGCGATGGAGGCGATGACCTCGCCGGAGATGAGCACATTTCCGTTTTCCTGCGGCTGTACCAAATATTCCTTATTATCTGCCATAATACCGGACCTTCCCTTCTGTTCCTGCGGCATTGCCGCATTACCTCCCCTATTCTATCACATTTTGGAAAAAAAACAATACCCTGCTTGGCAAAAAAGTCTTTTTACCGCTTTGCAGTTATTCCACGCCGATGATATGAATGTCCGAAAGAGTGAAGTCCGTCTGGCTCATGACGATATCCGCCAGAAGGGAAACGTCGTTCTGGGTCATGCCCTCCGCGGGCGACGCCACGGCAAGGGAGATCCCGTCGTCTGAGATGTAGGCCACGCAGTCCTGATAGCCCTTGGCCACGACCATGCTCTCGATCTGGGACTCCGCCAGAGCGTCGGCAATGATGCCCTCAAGCTCCCGGCTCGTGGTGCTGTCCGTTCCCTCGGCGTAGGCGATCGTCTCCTGCAAAATACTAACCGCCTCATCGCGTGCCGTCTGCCGCGAAAGCCGCATCTGCGCAAAGGAGACTTCCACCGACGTTTCATTGCTCAGCGTTTGTGCATCCGAGCCGTCCTGCTCGCCCATCACGAGCTGTGCGCCCATAATTTTATCTGCGTCCAGCGTTTCCGTCAGCTCCGGTGTGCTTCCGCTGTAGAGCCAGTTCAGGTAGATCCCCGCGCAGACCAGCACCAGCACGCCTGCAATCACACCGTTGCGTTTCCAAGTTTTCATTGCAATTCCTCCATCATTTCATTTTGACTACCGTGATTTGGTCACTGCGCAAGCCTGTCAGCGCAGATACCGCAGAGATCAGCTCCAGCCTCACCGTTGGCAGGTCAGCCCCCTGACAGACGATGAGCGCGCCTTGAAACTGCGGATACTCCACCGCTGCAATCGCTGCTTTATCATATGCACTCCCCTCGGACAAAATCACCGTTTTTCGTTCCTCACTTTTTTGCTGCGTTTCTCCGTTCGTGCTGCTCTGGATGTCCGTCTGATACTCCGTCTGGCTTCCCCGCTGAAGTGTCAGCATGACCTCCACGCGCCCGACTCCCTCCATCTGCGAAAGTACCTCGCTAAGACGCTTTTCAAGCTGCTCGGCATAGGCACTGTCCGTGTTTTCCGTCTCCTGCGCTTTCATTTCGGACGTATCCTCTCCGGAATTGGAGTGCGGAATGAGCAGCAAAATCACCCCCAAAAGCAGCACCAAGGCCGCATATTTGTATTTTTTCAGACCTGCCAGGCATTTTTGAAGCACGCCGTCCAGCTTAACCATACAAATTCCACTCCTGTCGTTGCGCATCGATTTCCAGATCCCGGCTCAGATAAAGGCTCAACTGCGCGCACTGCTCGGACGTGGCGCTGCCCGTCAGCTTCACCGACCACGGCGTCGGATATTCCTCCTGCGTCAGCGTGACCTCTGCCTGAATCGTTGCGCCAAGCTCCGTTGCCTTCTGCTCGATATAACGCTCCGTGGTCTTTTTGACGTGCCGGGCAAGCGCCTGTTGGCTGTCTTTCTCCAAATTGGCGGTATCTGTGCCCCAGATTTCTTCCAATTCTTCCAGATAATGTGATAAATTCTGCGAGGAAAGTTTCAAAAGCGGCTGCGCGACCACCAGCAAAATGAGCAGCCCACCGGCAAAGCGGATGAGCCGTCGGGTGCTGCCGCCACGCGCCATTTGCATTGCCAGAACGCAGATCATGCAGGCCGCAACGACCCCCAGCAGATATTCTCTCATCCGCCCACCGCCTTCATAAAGCACACCGTTGAGATCAGACTCAAAAGTCCACCCGTGCCGCACATCGCCAGAAGGAAGCCCATTGCCTGAGAAAAGTGCTTCAAAAGATTCACCTGCGGCTTTTGCCCAACGGCACCGCTGACGGCTGCCGTCAGCTTCAGCATAAGGTAATGTATGCCGGTGGTGAGCACAGGCAAAAGGCAGATGGCCAGAACCGCCAGCATACCGAAGACACCGGCCGCATTTTTGACCAAAGACGCACTGGCCAGAAGCGTCTCCGATGCGTCCGAGAGAATGCTGCCAACGACCGGTATCATGCTGGAAACCGCTGCCTTGGTCGCCTTGACCGCAGCGGCGTCCGATGTGCCGCTGATCACCCCGGTAAGGGTCAGATAGGCGATGAAGGCATAAAGCAAAATTCGCAGGCTCTTGGAGATGAGCCACGCGATGAGCTCCCGTAGCTCGGAAAGCATTTCGCTGCAAAGCGCAGCCTCGGCGGTGCTGACCGCAAGGAAAAAGTAAACCGCCGGGATAAGCAGCTTCGTGATCAGGCGCAAAAGAAGCTGAGAAAACAGGAGGGTGCCGGAATAGAGCGCCGTGGCAGAGCTCAATCCGCCGCTCATGGCACAGGCCGAGGCCATCACCGGCAGAAGGCAGGCGTTATAACTGCTCATTTCCTGCACCGTTTCAGAGGCCGTTGTGATCATGGAGCCGAAGGTGCCGGTCATAGCGGCGCAGAGTCCCAAGGCACCTGCTGCATTTAAAATCAGGCTCCCATGATTGGCGTTTGGCAGTTCCACCACGGCGCACAGCGTCACGATGCACAAAAGCACCGCGCACAGACGCACTGCGTCCCGCATGGGCGTTCCGGTCTTGTCCAGCGCACGCAACAGAACTTCTTTCACGCCGCTCCAGAGGTCACTTTGCTCTGCGGGAGAAACCTCCGGCAGTAGCTCCTGCGCGTCCTCGTTCAAGCCTTCGAGCAGGCTTCCCGTGTCGATATCCGTGCTCTCCTCTGCCTGAACCGTCAGGCACAAAAGAGGAATCAGCAGCAAAATGAGTATCCATTTTCGCATTTCAGCCTCCGCTCATGCTTTCCACCATATCCATCACCGCCTCCAGCAGAGGAAGCGAAACGTAAAGTGCCAGAAGTCCGCCGCAGACCTCGATCAGCCCGGCAATGGAGCTCTCACCCGCGTCAGAGCAGATGGTGGCGCAGATCTGGGTCAGAAGTCCGATGCCAACCGTTTTCAGAAGCGGCGCCATCACCTCGCTGTCCAGGCCGGCCAGATTTCGCAGCCGTGCAAGGAAATCCACAAGCGGCTCGGCCAGCGTCAGGAGCGCAGCGGCGATGAGTGCACAGGCCGCCAGAGACAACAGCACCGCTAGCTCCCGGTTGTTCTTTTTCAGCAGGGCGGCAAAAATCACAGCGATCAGGCCAATGACCGCCGCACGCAAAAAGGTCTGGATCAAAAGTCAAAGAGGTTCTTGACCAGGTCAAATAGCTGTGCGATCTTCTGCACGATGATGATGAGCACCACCACCAGCCCGGCCAGGGTCGTCATGGTCGCCTGCTCCTCGCGGCCGGAGCGCACCAAAACCTGATTCAAGATAGACACGATAATTCCAACGGCGGCAATTTTAAAAATCAGGTCAATATCCATATCAGACCATCAAAATCACAAGAGCTACCCCGGCGCACAGAGCCAGTGCCGCATAGCTTTTGGCAAGCGGTTTTTTCTCTTTCTCACAGCGCTCAAGCGCCGTTCGGAGCCGGTGCATGGTCATTTGAAGCAGCCGGTTTTCCCCCGGCAGCTCATAGCGTCCAAGGCTCTCGAACAGCTCCAGCAGGGCAAGCTGCGCGTCGCTCGTCACGCAAAGCTGCGCCATGGCTCTGCGCGAGGCAGTGCTCCGGCTCTGGCCAGACTCCAATTCGGCGGCATAGCGCTCCAAAAAAGCACCTGCGCTGCCCGAAACACGCTTTGCCGTGGTGCGGCAAAGCTTTGGTACCTCCGCCAGAGAATAGTTCATCTCGCATTTCAGAATTTCCAATGCGTGGGAAAGCTCACGAAGCTGACGCATTTGCCGGTAAAGCTGCACAGTCTTCCCAACGCCGAAGCCGCCCGCACCGCACAAAACCAAAACGGCACCGATCCATTTCAACATTATTGTTCCATCCTTTCCGCCTTCACCTGCCGATCCGGCAGAATCGTCAAAATGTTTTGAAAAACGCCACAATTCAAAAGCTCGCGATAGACCGGGCGGCTTTCCAGCTCCTTTCGATTGGCCGCGTGCGCCGTGGCAAGAAAGCGCACACCGCAATAAGACGCCCGCACCATTGCCGCAACGTCGCGCTCAGAGGTAATTTCGTCCAAGGCGATCCACTGTGGAGACATGGTTCGCAAAAGCAGCTCGATCGCCTCCGCTTTTTGGGCTCCCGAAAGGACATCCGTGTTTTCGCCAAGGTCAAATTGCGGCACACCGTCACGGCAGGCCGCCAGCTCCATGCGCTCATCTGCCACGCAGATCCGCCACGAAAAGCGCCTCGAAAGCTGACAGATCAGATCCCGCAGGAGGGTAGTTTTCCCTCTGCCCGGCGGGCCGATGATCAGGCTTGAAACGGGTCTTGTCCACAAAAAATCCGCACTGTGTCCGGAGGCACCGCAGATTTGCCGGGCAATTCGCAAGTTCACGGAGCTGATGTCCTTCACGCCGGAAAGCGCTCCTTCGCGATAGACCGCCGTGCCACAAAGACCCAGACGGTGTCCGCCAGGCAGTGTCAAAAAGCAATGCCGCAGCATTTCCTTCGCGGAATAAACAGCCTGTCCCGTTGCTCTGCCCAGAATTTCTTCAAAGCAGTCGCGCCGAACAGTCGTCCCATTCAGGGGCAATTCTGCGCCGTTAAGCAACACCGTCACTGGCCTTTGAATGCGCAAACGGATTTCTTCGATTTGAATGCGCTGCTTTTCCGGCAAAGTCAGCACGCTCCGGGCAATTTCCCCCGGGCAGACCGCAAGCGCCTGCTCCAATTCCTTTGTCAATTCACTCACTCCCCGTAAACTCTATGCAAAGGCTTGCTCTTCTAGGACAGAGAATTTCCGGTCAAAGCTGCAAAAAAATTCCCCGCAAAAGCAGGGGAAAATCTGCTCTTGCGGGGTCACAGTATGGAGTTTATGGCTTTCGTCTTGCCCGAACAAGCGTGGAAATTCCGGGGCTAAGGAGCAGGTTGACGCCCAGCTCCACCAGAAAATTCACGCCGATCATAACGGTGATGATATAATTCAGTGCGTCACCGCCGCACGCTTCGGCAATGCCGTCCCAGAAGAACAGGGCGCAGCCACCGAAAAACACGCCGGTGTTCACCACGGGGCAGATCAGAGCCGCCAGAAGTGCGGCAAAATAGACACTTTTCCCTGCAAGCGCACGGAAAACCAGACCGCTCAGGTAGCCGCTGAGCATTCCCTTGAGCAGAACGGTCAGCACCGTGCCCAAAGGGGAAATGGTAAAAAAGAAGCTGGTATCCGGCTGGCACAGGATCACCACTCCGGCGGCGATGCCCAGAACCGCACCGGCAAAAGGGCCATAGACCGCAGCACCCACCACAATGGGCACCAGCACCAGATTGATGGACACCGGGCCGAAGCGGATAAAGCTGCCCAGCAATTGCAGCACCACGACAATGGCGCAAAGGATCGCCACGCCCACCATGGCATGGATTTTACGACTTGCTCTGTTCATGAATGATTTGACCTCCTGCTGTCGCTCCTTTTCGAGGATGCAACGCATATCAATATTCAGCCGGATGACCGGCTCAGGGGATTTCCTCCTCGACGGGAGGATTCGGCTCCACGCCGCCATGCTGCATTTGCTCCCACTGCTCGCGGGTGATCAGGAGTTGGCGGGGCTTAGCGCCCTCAAAGGGACCAACGATCCCCTTTTCCTCCATCTCGTCAACAATGCGGGCAGCCCGGGCATAGCCCAGCTTCAGGCGGCGCTGGAGCATGGAAACAGACGCCTGTCCCGTTTCGAGAATGACCTCCACGGCGGCAGGAAGCAGCTCATCTCCATCCTCCTGCGCGGAGGCGGCTTTGGCAGACTCGCCGCCGGACGTGTTCTTGCCGCTCTGCTCGGCGGATTTTTCGATCTGCTCCATGACCTCATTGGAATAGTCGCTGACGGACTGTGCCTTGATCGCATCCACAACGGCCTGAACCTCATCATCTGTGATGAAGCAGCCCTGCACCCGGCGGGGCTTGCCCTGACCCAATGGCGCAAAGAGCATATCTCCCTTGCCGACCAGCTTTTCTGCGCCCTGCGTGTCCAGGATGATTCTCGACTCCATGGCAGACGAGACGGCAAAGGCAATTCGCGAAGGAATATTGGCCTTCATCAGGCCGGTGATCACGTCCGCCGAGGGACGCTGCGTGGCGATGACCAGATGAATGCCCGAAGCGCGTCCCATCTGCGCAATACGGCAGATGGATTCTTCGACCTC